>PUOM01000001.1 GCA_003552795.1 Halomonas sp.
GAAAGCGAGGACTACCGCGCCAGCGTCGAGCTCAGCGTGCCCATCTACCGCGGCGGCTATACTCTCGCCAGCGTGCGACAGGGCGAGCTGCGCACGCGGTCGAGCGAGGAGGCCGTCGACCATCAGCGTAACCTGGCGGCCCAGGAGGTGCGTCAGCGGCTGCGCTCGTTGAATGGCAGCCTGCGGCGCCTGGACGCCCTGCAGCAGGCCATCGACTCCAGCGAACTGTTTCTGGAGGCCGCCGAGCGCGGCGAGCAGCTGGGCCTGCGCGATCTGGTCGACGTCCTCGATGCTCGGGCCAGCCTCTACGATCAGCGCATCCAGTATGTCGAGACCCTGGGGCGCTACGTGATCGATCGCCTGGGGCTGCATTCGGCCGTTGGTGCCCTGGAGACGGATGATCTGGAGCAGATCATGCAGATACTGCTCAGCATCACCCCCAGTCACTCCTGACGGCGGCATCCCATGGCCAGAGGACCGAACGCAAGGGACTGGTTTCGCCGGGCGATGCGCACTTTCGATGCCGCGATTGCGCTGATATCCGGCTTCGTCCTGATGTGGTGGATGCCCGGTCTCGACCACACCGACGGCATCGAATACCCGCTGCTGATTCTTGCCGGCAGCCTGCTGCTGCCCGCCTGTGGCGAGGTCCTGGGTCTCTACCAGCCCTGGCGGGGGCGCAGCATCTTCTCGATGCTGGGCGTCTTCACGCTGGGCTGGCTGCTGGCGATCGTGCTGCTCAGCCTGTTTCTGGTGATGACCCAGAGCACGGTCATCTTCTCGCGCGCCTGGATGGCGCTCTCCGCCCTGAGTGCTCTGGGTGCCGGGCTGTTGATGCGTACCGTCCTCTATGTCGTGCTTCGCCGGCTGCGCGCGCGTGGCCGGAACATGAAGCGTGTACTGCTGATCGGACAGCCAGCCAATATTGCTCGGGTGCGGCAGCGCCTGATGGATCTGCCCTATCTGGGGTATCAGGTCAGCGACACCCTGGTCGATGAAGCGCCTGCCGCTGCCGCTGATGTCGATTGCCAGGACGATCTCGTGATGCGCGTCGAGGCGCTGGCCCAGCGCAGCGTCTTCCAGCGTGAGTTCGATGAAGTCTGGCTCACTTACCCCCTTTCCTGCGGCGATAAGGTGAAACAGCTGGCGGACACGCTGCTGGCTGTCCCGGTAGCCATTCGCTACTTTCCCGACCTGTCGGATGCCAGGCTGCTCAACCACCGGGTGGCTCAGGTGGCCGACATGTACTCCATCGACCTCAATTACTCCCCTCTCAATGGTCCGATGCGGGTCGTCAAGGCGCTGGAAGACCGGCTGCTGGGGCTCTGCCTGTTTCTGGCGTTCCTGCCGGTCATGCTGCTGATCGCCGGGCTGATTCGCTGGCGCATGGGCGCGCCGGTGCTGTTCAAGCAGTACCGCCATGGCCTGGATGGCAAGCGGTTTCGTATCTACAAGTTTCGCACCATGCGCCCTCATGCGTCGGCGCCCGGAAAGACCTGTCAGGCTCGGGCGGGGGATCAGCGAGTGACCCGCCTGGGCATGTTCCTGCGCCGCACCAGCCTGGACGAGTTGCCCCAGCTGTTCAACGTCCTGCAGGGACGCATGTCGCTGGTGGGGCCACGGCCGCATGCCATGGACCATAACGACCTCTACAAGAATGCCATTGACGCCTACATGCAGCGCCATCGCGTCAAGCCGGGCATGACCGGGTGGGCGCAGGTCAACGGGCTGCGGGGTATCACCGACGATCTCGAGCTGATGCGCCGGCGGGTCGAGTATGATCTGTACTACATCGACAACTGGACGCTGGGACTGGACCTGAAGATTCTGGCCATGACCATCACCCGTGGCTTTATCAATCAGCAGCCATAGGAAGGTCATCACGACATGCTCAAGGAGAAATTCATGCTGCTGCCCGTCATCCTGTCCGGTGGCTCCGGATCCCGGCTATGGCCTGCCTCGAGAGAGCACTACCCCAAGCAGTTTCAGCGGCTCAACTCCCCCGATCACAGCCTGCTCCAGGAGGCGGCCCTGCGCCTGCAGGGGGTGGAAGGTGCTGCCGCCCCCCTGGTGGTCTGCAACGAGGAGCACCGTTTTCTCGTCGCCGAGCAGCTGCACCTCATAGCCGCAGCGCCGACGCACATCGTGCTCGAACCCTGTGGGCGCAATACCGCGCCGGCGCTGGCCCTGGCGGCCCTCTGCGCCTGTGAATCCAACCCCGCCAGTCTGATGCTGGTCATGCCGGCCGACCACGTCATCGAGGATCGCGATGCGTTCCTGGCGGCCATCGAGCAGGGCAGGGGGCTGGCCGAGGAGGGACAGCTGGTCACCTTCGGTATCCAGCCGGCGAGCCCCCATACGGGCTACGGCTACATTCGCCGCGGCGAGGCGCTGGGAATGGGCTATCGCGTCGAGGCCTTCGTCGAGAAGCCGGACCGCGATCGCGCCCAGGCCTATCTCGACAGCGGCGACTACCTCTGGAACAGCGGTATTTTTCTGTTCTCCGCCGAGCGCTATCTCGAGGAGCTCCAGGCCCAGGCGCCGGATATCGCCGAGGCGTGTCGTCGCGCCTATGCCGGACGCAGCGAAGACCTGGATTTCCTCCGGGTGGACATCGAGGCCTTCGGCGCCTGTCGCAGCGAGTCGATCGACTATGCGGTCATGGAGAACACCCGGCATGCCGCGGTCGTGCCCATGGATCCGGGCTGGAGCGATATCGGCGCCTGGGACGCCATCTTTGCCCTGAAGAGCGATCCCCGGCACGAAGGCAATGCGGTTCGGGGCGATGTGCTGCTGCACGAGACGCGCGACA
>PUOM01000138.1 GCA_003552795.1 Halomonas sp.
CCTGGGTGGCGACTTCATCGACGGCCTGCACGAGTCCGGCATGGTTGCCGTGGGCAAGCACTTCCCCGGCCACGGCGGCGTGGCGGCGGACTCCCACCACGAGCTGCCGGTGGACCCCCGCCCGCTGGAGGCGCTGCGCCGGCGTGACCTGGTGCCCTTCGAGCGTCTGGCCGGCCGCCTCGACGGCATCATGCCCGCCCATGTGGTCTACTCCGCCTTCGATCCGCGCCCGGCCGGCTTCTCGCCCGCCTGGCTCGGCATGCTGCGCCAGAGCCTCGGCTTCAAGGGCGTGATCTTCTCTGATTATCTGAGCATGGCCGGCGCCGCCTCGGCCGGCAGCCCCGCCGAGCGCGCCCTGGCGGCGCTGGAGGCGGGCTGCGACATGCTGCTGGTCTGCAACGATCGCGCCGCCGCCCTGGAGGTGATCGAGGCCTGCCGGCAGCGCCCCGGTGCCAGCCGCCTCAAGCGGCTGCGCTACGCCCGCGCCCGCCCGGAGCTCGCCAGCCTCTCCGCGCTCTCCCGCTGGCGGCGCGTCCACGCCCACCTCGAGGCCCTGGGGTCAGACCCCAAAGTTCCCTGAGGGGTCTGACCCTGAAGTTTCCTGAGGGGTCTGACCCCGATATTTGCTTAGCCAAGAGCCTATCTCCGATGTCCAAACTCGATGCCGATTTCCCCCAGCCCCTCGTCGACATGCGCGAGGTGATGGACAACGCCGACTGTCTGATCTCCCAGGAGGCCGTGGAGCGTGCCCTGGACCGCATGGCCGACGAGATCACCCGCGATCTGGGCGAGAAGCTGCCGGTCTTCTACTGCGTGATGAACGGCGGGCTGATCACCACCGGTCACCTGCTGCCGCGCCTCGGCTTCCCGCTGGAGGTGGACTACCTGCACGCCACCCGCTACCGCGGCGGCACCCGCGGCGGCGAGCTGTTCTGGCGGGTCTCCCCGGAGGTGCCCATGGCCGGGCGCCACGTGGTGATCGTCGACGACATCCTCGATGAGGGCGCCACCCTGGCCGCCATTCTCGACTACTGCCGTCAGGCCGGCGCCGCCAGCATCTCCACCGCGGTGCTGGTGGACAAGCGCCACGATCGCAAGGCGGTGCCCGATCTCAAGGCCGACTACTGCAGCCTGGAGGTCGCCGACCGCTACGTGTTCGGCTTCGGCATGGACTACAAGGGCTACTGGCGCAACGCCCCCGGCATCTACGCCCCCCGGGGGATGTAGAAAGGAGCGGCGACCGGCAGGAGCCTGGCGAATGGCGGCGAAGCCGCCCAGCGGTGCTGCCTTGCAACTCTTCGCCCCGCGGCGCGTGGCTCCCACCAGAAGGAATCGCCACGCGGGGCTGGATGACGGCCGAGGCAAGAGCCCTCTGTTGGTGAGAGCTCTGCTGGCAGAAGCCCTAACCTACAGCAGGAAAAACCGCCCGTAGGCCGCCATCAGCGGCTCCCCGGCGAGCAGTGCCACCCAGCCGGCCAGGGCCAGATAGGGCCCGAAGGGCATGGGGGCGCCGCGCAGCCGGGGCACGGCCAGCTGCACCAGGATGCCGACGATGGCGCCGATCCCCGCCGAGAGGATCAGCAGCAGCGGCAGCGTCTGCCACCCCAGCCAGGCGCCGAGTGCGGCCATCAGCTTGAAGTCGCCGTAGCCCATGCCCTCCTTGCCGGTGATCAGCTTGAACGCCCAGTAGAAGCTCCACAGCGCCAGGTAGCCCGCCATGGCCCCGATCACCGCGCTCGGCAGCAGCAGCGGCTGGAACAGCAGCTGATAGAGCAGCCCCGCCCACAGCAGCGGCAGGGTGAGAAGATCCGGCAGCAGCTGGGTGCGCAGGTCGATCACCGCCATGGCCAGCAGCGCCAGGCAGGCCCCCAGCACGAAGAGCCCCTGCCAGCTCGGTCCGAACAGCGCCACCACGGCAAGCGTCAGTGCGGCGCCGGCGAGCTCCACCAGCGGATACTGGGGGCTGATCGCCACGCCGCAATAGGCGCAGCGCCCGCGGCGCTTTAGCCAGCCGATCACCGGCAGGTTGTCGTGCCAGGCGATGGGCGTCTCGCAGCTGGGGCACATCGAGCGGGGCGTGGCGAGGTTGAATCTCGGCGACGTCTCATCCGGGAGCTCCAGCGCCTCGCGGGCCTCGGCCCGCCAGCCCAGCATCAGCATCACCGGCAGGCGCACGATGACCACGTTGAGAAAGCTGCCCAGGCAGAGGCCGAGCACGGCGGCCAGCGGCCAGAGAAGGGAAGGGGGAAGGTCAAGCACGAGATGGGGTCCCTGTGTTGTGATTGGTGGGTAGTAATGAGTGAGTAGTGAGTGGTAAATAGTGAGTTGTGGACAGTGAGTGGTGAGGGGTGAGTAGTGAATGGTGAGGGGTGAGTGGCAACTATTCACCACTCACCAGCGCGAAGCGCGCTCACCCCTCACAAGCGCAGCGCTCACCCCTCACAAGCGCAGCGCTCACCCCTCACAAGCGCAGCACTCACTCCTCACAAGCGCAGCGCTTACTCTCAAAGCACCGTGCCCAGTTCGAAGATAGGCAGGTACATGGAGAGCACCAGACCGCCGACCAGGCCGCCCAGCAGCACGATGATGAAGGGTTCGATCAGCGAGGTCAGCCCGTCCACCAGGTTGTCGACCTCCTCCTCGTAGTAGGTGGCCACCCGTTCGAGCATGGTGTCCAGCGAGCCCGCCTCCTCGCCGATGCCGACCATCTGCACCACCAGGGCCGGGAAACGGTTGGTCATGCGCAGGGCAAACTGCAGCTGCTGACCCTCGGCGACGCTGCTGCGCACGTCCTGCAGGGCGCG
>PUOM01000200.1 GCA_003552795.1 Halomonas sp.
ATGGAACTCGTCGCGGTTGGCGACCAGCCGCAGCGGCCACGCTTCCCCGGGACGGTGGTCGAAGGCAATCAGGCACATCCCGGCAGCTTAGCGGCTCGTGCGCCCCTCGGGAAGCATCGAGCCGCCCGCGCCGCCATGACAGCCGGCCGCCCCCGGCGTACACTCAGTTGTCAATCTCGTGATCGCTCCAAGGATGACAATGCGAGTCGATAACCGTTGCCGTCTGCGCGCCGGGCACCCCGTGCGGCGGCTGCCCCGCTACCTGCGCCTGGCGCTGCTGCTGCAGCTGGTCCTGCTGCTGCTGGGCCTTCTGGTGCTGCTGCTGGCCAGCGCCCCGGGCGGCTGGCTGACGGCGCTGCTGCTGGTCTCGGCGCTCAACCTGGCGGCGGTGGCGGTCGGCAGCCTGCGCGCCTCTGCCGCCGAGCCCGTGGTCAGCGTGGCGGCTCCCCCGCCCGCTCCCCTCGAGGTGGCGAAGGTCGAGCCCGTCGAGCCCGTCGAGCCCGTCGCGTCCGCCGAGGAGCCGCTGCGCCGCCGCCTGCAGGCCTTGGAGGAGGATCTGGCCCAGCGCGAGCAGCGCCTGGAGCACCTGGCCGCCGGGCGCACGCGCGCTCGCGAGGAGTCGCGGCTCAAGTCCGACTATCTGACCCTGCTCGGTCGCGAGCTGCAGCCGCTGACGGCCCGCCTGGATGCGCTGCTGATGCCCCAGGGCGAGCCCCTGAGCGACCCGCAGCGTCACGCCCTGAGCGGGCTGCGTGAACGGCTCGGTGACCTGACCGTGCTGCTCGAGGATATCGCCGGCGACGAACCGCCGCCCAGCGGCCCTCCGCCCGCCCCCCGGGCCAGTCGCGTGCTGATCGTCGACGACGGCCCCGTCAATCTGATGCTCGCCCGCCAGGTGCTGGAGCGCCAGGGGCTGGAGGTAGAGACCGCCACCAGCGGCGCCGAGGCGCTGGCCTGCCTGGAGCAGACCTGTTTCGATCTGGTGCTGCTGGATATCTTCATGCCCGGCATGGACGGCATGGAGACCAGCCGCCGCTGGCGTGCTCTCGAGGTCGAACGCTACCCGGGGCGCCGCAGCGTGCTGGTGGCGCTGACCGCCAACGCCAGCCCGGAGGATCGCCGGCGCTTTGCCGAGGCGGGCCTGGACGACTATCTGGCCAAACCCTACCGGCCCCAGCAGCTGATCGAGCAGGTCAGGCGCTGGCTGCCGCTCCCCAACGAGGATTCAGCCACATCATGAGCATGCTCCCGATTCTGCTGGGCTATCTGGCGCTGGGCGCCGTCGCCGGGACCATGGCCGGCCTGTTCGGCGTCGGCGGCGGCCTGATCATCGTGCCGGCGCTGGTGTTCGCCTTCGGCCTGCAGGGGGTGTCGCCCGAGGTCGCCATGCACCTGGCAGTGGGCACGTCGCTGGCCACCATCGTGGTCACCGGTGCCTCCTCCGCCTGGGGCCACTATCGCAAGGGCAGCATCCATCGCGACTGGTTCATGGCGCTGCTGCCCGGCCTGCTGCTCGGCGCCGTGGCCGGGGTGTTCGTGGCCGGGGCGCTCTCCGGCGGGGTGCTGGGCACCCTCTTCGGGGTCTTCGTGCTTCTCGTGGCGGGGCGCATGGTGCTCGACCGCGGCCCCAGGCCCGGCAGCATGGCCCCCGGCCGTGCCGGCATGGGCCTGGCCGGGGTCATCATCGGCGGCGTCTCGGCGCTGTTCGGCATCGGGGGCGGTACCCTCAGCGTGCCCTGGCTGATTCGCTGCGGAGCAGAGATGACCCGTGCCGTGGGCACCTCGGCGGCCTGCGGCATCCCCATCGCCCTGCTCGGCGCCGCCACCTTCATGGTGGTGGGGTGGGGCAACCCGCAGCTGCCCGCCGGCGCCACCGGCTTCGTGATGTGGCCCGCCTTCTTCGGTATCGTGCTGGCCAGCGTGCCCTTCGCGCGGCTGGGCGTGCGCCTGGCGCATCGCCTGCCGGCGCGGGTGCTCAAGCTGGCCTTTGCCGCGCTGCTGACCCTGGTCGGCCTGCGCTTCCTCTTCTGAACGACTGACACTCTCCCCAGGAGCCCTGATGCTGAACTACCCCGACATCGACCCGGTGGCGATCTCCCTTGGTCCCTTTCAGGTGCACTGGTACGGCCTGATGTACGTGATCGGCTTCGTTGCCGCCTGGTTCCTGGGGCGTCGGCGCGCCGCACGCATCGGCCTGACCCACGACGACATCGGCGACCTGCTCTTCTATGCCGCCATCGGCGTGGTCGCGGGCGGGCGCCTGGGCTATGCGCTCTTCTACGGCATGGGCCAGTGGCTCAGCGACCCGCTGTGGATCTTCCAGATCTGGGACGGCGGCATGAGCTTCCACGGCGGCCTGGCCGGCGTGCTGATCGCCGCCTGGTGGTTCGCCCGCAAGAAGGGCCTGGCCTACTTCACCCTCACCGACTTCATTGCCCCGCTGGTGCCCATCGGCCTGGGCGCCGGGCGCATCGGCAACTTCATCAACCGTGAGCTGCCGGGGCGCGTCACCGAGCTGCCCTGGGGCATGCCCTTCCCGGGGCTGGGGCCGGAACCGCGCCACCCCTCGGCGCTCTACGAGGCGATACTCGAAGGGCTGGTGCTGTTCGTGGTGCTCTGGTTCGTCTCGGCGAAACCCCGCGCCCGCGGGCTGATCTCCGGACTCTTCCTGACGCTCTACGGCGTCTTCCGCTTCGCGGTGGAGTTCGTGCGCCTGCCCGACGCCCATATCGGCTTTATCGCCTTCGGCTGGGTGACCATGGGCATGCTGCTGACCCTGCCGATGATCGTCGCCGGCCTG
>PUOM01000240.1 GCA_003552795.1 Halomonas sp.
CGCTGCGTCTGGCCAAGGCCGCCGAGGCCGCCGGCCTGTCCACCAAGGAGTACGCCGTCGAGCAGCTCAAGGCGGGCAAGCTGGCCTTCGCCGCGGAGGATCCCGACAGCCCCCAGAACTTCCCGCGCAACCTCTTCATCTGGCGCTCCAACCTGCTGGGAAGCTCCGGCAAGGGCCACGAGTACATGCTCAAGTATCTGCTGGGCACCCGCCACGGTATCCAGGGCAAGGACCTGGGCGAGATGGGCAACCAGAAGCCGGAAGAGGTGACGTGGCACGACGAGGCGCCGGAAGGCAAGCTCGACCTGGTGGTCACGCTGGACTTCCGCATGTCCTCCACCTGCCTCTATTCGGATATCGTGCTGCCCACGGCCACCTGGTACGAGAAGAACGACCTCAACACGTCCGACATGCACCCCTTCATCCACCCGCTGACCGCGGCCACCGACCCGGCCTGGGAGTCGCGCAGCGACTGGGATATCTACAAGGGCATCGCCAAGGCGTTCTCCAAGGTCTGCGTGGGGCACCTGGGCGAGGAGACCGATCTCGTCACCCTGCCGCACCAGCACGACTCGCCCGCCGAGCTGGCCCAGCCCGAAGTGCTGGACTGGAAGAAGGGCGAGTGCGAGCCGATCCCCGGCAAGACCATGCCGGCACTGATCGAGGTCAAGCGTGACTATCCCGCCACCTACGAGCGCTTCACCTCCCTGGGCCCGGCCCTGGAGAAGCTCGGCAACGGCGGCAAGGGCATCAGCTGGAACACCGAGTCCGAGGTGGAACTGCTCGGCAAGCTCAACTACCGCAAGACCGAGGGCCCGGCCAAGGGGCGCCCGAAGATCGAGACCGCCATCGACGCGGCCGAGACCGTGCTGACCCTGGCGCCGGAGACCAACGGGCAGGTAGCCGTGAAGGCGTGGGGCGCGCTCTCCAAGATCACCGGGCGGGATCATACCCACCTGGCGATCAACAAGGAGGAGGAGAAGATCCGCTTCCGCGACATCGTCGCCCAGCCGCGCAAGATCATCTCCAGCCCGACCTGGTCCGGCCTCGAGGATGAGCACGTCTCCTACAACGCCGGCTACACCAACGTCCACGAGATGATTCCGTGGCGCACCGTGAGCGGTCGCCAGCAGTTCTACCAGGATCACGCCTGGATGCGCGCCTTCGGCGAGAGCCTGCTCACCTACCGGCCGCCCATCAACACCAAGACCCTGGTGAGCTTCGAGGCGCCGGCGGACAACGGCTACAAGAGCAAGGCGCTGAACTTCATCACGCCGCACCAGAAGTGGGGCATCCACTCCACCTACTCGGACAACCTCTTGATGCTGACGCTCAACCGCGGCGGCCCGGTGGTCTGGCTCTCCGAGGATGACGCCGCCGAGGTGGGCATCGAGGACAACGACTGGGTCGAGCTCTACAACGCCAACGGCTCCATCGCCGCCCGGGCCGTGGTCAGCCAGCGGGTCAAGGTTGGCATGGTGATGATGTACCACGCCCAGGAGCGCCAGGTGAACGTGCCGGGCTCCGAGATCAGCGGCACCCGCGGCGGGATGCACAACTCCGTGACCCGGGTCTGCCCCAAGCCGACCCACATGATCGGCGGCTATGCGCAGCTCTCCTACAGCTTCAACTACTACGGCACCGTCGGCTCCAACCGCGATGAATTCGTCATGGTTCGCAAGATGAAGCACATCGACTGGCTGGATGGCGAAGGCAATGACACCGTGCAGGAGGCCGTGAAATGAAGATTCGTTCCCAGGTAGGCATGGTCCTCAATCTCGACAAGTGCATCGGTTGCCACACCTGTTCGGTGACCTGCAAGAACGTCTGGACCAGCCGCGAGGGCGTCGAGTACGCCTGGTTCAACAACGTCGAGACCAAGCCCGGCATCGGCTATCCCAAGGAGTGGGAGAACCAGAAGAAGTGGAAGGGTGGCTGGATGCGCCGCAAGGACGGCAAGATCGAGCCGAAGATCGGCGGCAAGTGGCGGGTGCTGGCGAACATCTTCGCCAACCCCGACCTGCCGGAGATCGACGACTACTACGAGCCGTTCACCTTCGACTACGAGCACCTGCACACCGCCAAGATCGGTGAGCACCAGCCGGTGGCGCGCCCGCGTTCGCTGATCTCCGGCGAGCGCATGAACAAGATCGAGTGGGGCCCGAACTGGGAGGAGATCCTCGGCACCGAGTTCGCCAAGCGTCGCAAGGACATGAACTTCGAGAAGGTGCAGGCCGATATCTACGGCCAGTTCGAGAACACCTTCATGATGTACCTGCCGCGCCTGTGCGAGCACTGCCTCAACCCGACCTGCGTGGCCTCCTGCCCCAGCGGCGCGATCTACAAGCGCGAGGAGGACGGCATCGTCCTGATCGACCAGGACAAGTGCCGCGGCTGGCGGATGTGCATCTCCGGCTGCCCCTACAAGAAGATCTACTACAACTGGAAGACCGGGAAGTCGGAGAAGTGCATCTTCTGCTATCCGCGCATCGAGGCCGGTCAGCCGACCATCTGCTCCGAGACCTGCGTGGGCCGTATCCGCTACCTCGGCGTGCTGCTCTACGATGCCGACCGCATCGAGGAAGTGGCCAGCTCCCCGGACGAGCGCGACCTCTACCATCGCCAGTGCGAGATCTTCCTGGACCCCAACGACCCGGAAGTGATCGCCCAGGCGAAGCAGGACGGGATCCCGGATAACGTCATCCAGGCCGCCCAGGAAAGCCCGGTCTACAAGATGGCCATGGAGTGGTGCCTGTCGCTGCCGCTGCACCCGGAGTATCGCAC
>PUOM01000101.1 GCA_003552795.1 Halomonas sp.
GGCATGCAGCGCGGTGCCGCCGGCCGCCGCGGCGCGCAGCTGGCGCGGCGGATAGAGGGTGAACCACTCCTCGTTGAGCAGGGCATTGAAGAGGGTATTCACCCCGCTGATCCAGCTGATGGGGTAGTTCTCGATGGCCCGCTGCAGGTTCTGGATCGGCCGCGGGTTGGGCACCAGGACGTTGTGGGCGCCGTGCTTGAAGAAGGCGAGCAGATTCACCGAGAAGGCGAAGATGTGATAGAGCGGCAGGGCGGTGAGCACGCACTCCTCGCCGTCGCTGATGTGCGAGCCGGCCATCGCCTCGATCTGGGCCACGTTGGCGAGCAGGTTGCCGTGGCTGAGCATGGCCCCCTTGGCGATGCCGGTGGTGCCGCCGGTGTACTGCAGGGCGGCGAGGCTCTCCGGGGCCAGGTCGCGCCAGTAGTCGCTCACCGTGACGCCTTGCGCCTGGCCCAGCCGCCGGCCCTCGGCCAGTGCCTCGCCCAGCGGGGTCGCCTCGACGGGGCAGGGGGGAATCACCCGGTTCCAGTAGCGGAGCACCGCCTGCACCACCTGGCGCACCACCGGCGGGAAGAACTGCGCCAGGCTGGTCGTCACCACCTGGCGGATGGCGGTGTGGGGCAGCACCTCGGGGAGCTTGTCGACGAACATGTCGACGATGACCAGCGCCTCGGCGCCGCTGTCGCCGAACTGGTGGATCATCTCCGTGGTGGCATAGAGCGGGTTGGTGTTCACCAGCACGCAGCCCGCCTTGAGGATGCCGAACACCACCACCGGGTAGCTCAGGCAGTTGGGGAGCTGCACCGCGACCCGGCTGCCGGGGGCGAGCTGGAGCCCCTCGCGCAGATAGAGGGCGAAGGCGTCGGAGGCCGCGTCGACCTGAGCGTAGCTCAGGGCGCCGTTCATGCCGTTGGGCATGCAGCTGGTGAAGGCGCGCCGCTCGGCGAAGCGCTCGGCGCTGTCGCTGATCAGCGCCGCCAGATTGGGGTGTGCCGGGGGCGGCAGCTCGGCCGGGATGGCGCCGTAGTGGCGCACCCAGGGGCGCTGGTTTCCGGGGCGTGCGGTGGCGTCCGGCAGTGACTCCATGGGGTGCCTCCCTGGGGGTCGCTTATTATTTTAGTTCTTTCTTGATAGCGCTTAATCGCCGCCGTTGCACCCCTTTTCTCGACGCCTTTCGCACGCTCTTTTCACGCCCGGCGCCCATCACCTCCCTCTCCCTCTCTCGCGCTCACATCGCCTCGGGCGACAGGTCCACCGCGATCGGGTCATGGTCCGAGGAGCGGAAGGGGTCGGGCCGGAAGTAGGGCGCCGCACTCTCCGGACCGTCATAGCCGAGGAAAGGCGGCTCGTCGGCATTGATGGGCCAGGGTTGGACCTCGGCAACTGCCACGGTCAGCTCGGGGCTGGCCAGGGCGTGGTCCAGGTAGCCCGACTCGCCGCGGAAGACATAGGTGTAGCGGCGCTCCGGCGGCAGCTCTCTGGCCATCAGGTCGACCAGACCCGTGTCGGACAGGGTGCGAATCGGGTCCTCGGCGCCGTAGGCGTTGAGATCGCCGGTCAGCAGCAGGCGCGTGTGCCCCTCGGCGGCGGCCAGGCGCTCGAGGAAGGCGTTCATGGCCCGGGCCTGGGCGACGCGGCGCTCGTTCCAGCACCCCTGGCCGCGGTCGATATCGCCCCGTGAAGGGCAGCCGGTCTTGGCCTTGAAGTGGGCGGTGACGACGCCGAAGGCGGGGCCGCCGTCCGCGCTGCGAAAGAAGGCGGCCAGGGGCGGGCGGTGGTGCACCGGGTCGCCGTCGGCGTAGAGCTCGCTGACGGCCTCGACCCGGTCCGGCCGGTAGATGAGGGCCAGCTTGATGGCGTCGCTGCCGCGGCTGGCGCTGCCGCCCACGGCGCGATAGCGAATCCCGGTACGCTCGCTCAGCTGCTCGACCAGATCGGCCAGGGCGCCAGGATCGTTCTCCACCTCCACCAGGGCCAGGATGTCGGCGTCGAGGCCGGCCACCGCCGCGGCGAGCTTGGCGCGCTGGCGCTCGAGCTCGGCGGCATCCGCCGCGCCGCGCTCACCCAGGGTGGTGAAGTAGTTCTCGACGTTGAAGGTGGCCACTCGCAGCCGCTCCCCCGGCGCCGGCAGCCCTTCCGGCCGCGGGTTGGCCTCCTCGAAGCGGGGCGTGGCGGTGGGATGCAGGCGCCAGGCGTCGAAGGCGTGGGTGAGCACCCCGGTCAGCCCCTCGACCCGGCTGCCCACGCGGCGGGTGCCGTCGTCGTTCAGGTAGGGAATGGGGCTCGGAAAGGTACGGTAGCTGCCGTCGTCGAGCATCAGGACGGCGCGCTCCTGCTCCCCGCCGGGCGCATTGGTGGGTCGGAACAGGCGCTCGTTGGCGAGCCTCAGGGAACCGTAGCGGGCGAGTTCATAGTTGCCGGTGACGGTGAGGGCCTGGGGAAACGCCAGCAGCATACCTTCCAGCCTTTCCAGCTTGGCTTCGTCGAGCGGCCACTCCACTTCCTTTGGCGCCGGCAGCCGGTCGCTGGCGCAGTGCTCGACCCGTTCGATCCGCTGCAGCTGGATCTGGCCGCGATGCTCGCCGGTGCGGCCGTGGAGCTGAATGTGCTCGCCCGGGGCGATGCGCTCGGCGTCGCGCTCCGTGGCGCCGGGCATATAGACGAAGAGCCCCACCGGTCCCTCGGCGGTGGCCTGCTGCAGATAGAAGCCGTTGAGCCTGTCGCGACCCAGGAAGTCGCCGGTCACCACGCCGTCGGCGATCACCTGCTGGCCTTCGGGCAGGGCCGGCTGGTTGCCGGCGCCCTTGATGGCGGCCAGGTCGGCGGTGGAGGGGGCGGGGCAGCTGGCCGCCGCCGGCGCGGCCGTCACCAGCAGGGCCAGCAGGACGGCGGTGAGGGTGGTCAGTGAGCGGACATTGGGCATGGGCTTGGAATCCGGCGCTCGAGTGTCGGGATGGCGCCTGATTATGCCCGCTCAGGGGGCGATCAGCACCCCGCCGCCGGCCAGCAGCGCCACCACCGCCCAGGCCGGCAGCTTCCAGACGCTGAGCAGCAGGAAGCCGGTCAGCGCCAGGGCGAACTCCCGGGGGCCGAGGATGGCGCTGGTCCACACCGGGTGGTAGAGGGCCGCGCCCAGGATGCCCACCACGGCGGCGTTGGCGCCGCGCATCAGCGCCTGGGCGCTGTCCCAGCGGCGAAAGCGCGCCCAGTGGGGCAGCACCGCCACCAGCAGCAGCATCCCGGGCAGAAAGATCATCGCCAGCGCCAGGGCGGCGCCGAAGATGCCGCCACCCAGCGGCCCCATCACCGCGCCCAGGTAGGCGGCGAAGGTGAAGAGCGGCCCGGGTACGGCCTGGGCGGCGCCGTAGCCGGCCAGGAAGTCGTCGGGGCTGACCCAGCCGGACTGCACCACCTCCGCCTCCAGCAGCGGCAGCACCACGTGGCCGCCGCCGAACACCAGGGCGCCGGCGCGGTAGAAGGCGTCCATCACTGCAAGCGTCGTCGAGGGGGTGGCCCAGGCCAGCAGCGGCAGGCCGATAAGCAGTGCCGCGAAGGCTGCGCCCGCCAGGTATCCGGCTCGGGGGGAGACCGGCAGCGTCAGCGGCGCCGCCTCGGCCTCGGCGTGGGCGCGGCAGAGCGCCATGCCGGCCAGGGCGCCGATGACGATGGCCGCCACCTGGCCCAGGGGGCCGCTGACCAGCACCACGGTGAAGACCGCGGCCAGGGCGATGCCGGCGCGCTGCCGGTCGGGGCAGAGGCTTTTCGCCATGCCCCACACCGCGTGGGCGACGATGGCCACGGCGGTGACCTTGAGCCCGTGGATGATGCCCTGGCTGACCGGGCCCTCGAGCAGGGCGGCGCCCAGGGCGAAGAGCACCAGCACCAGGGCCGAGGGGAGGGTGAAGGCCGCCCAGGCCGCCAGCGCCCCCCAGGGGCCGCCGCGCATCAGCCCCAGGGCGAAGCCTACCTGGCTGCTGGCGGGGCCGGGGAGAAACTGGCAGAGCGCCACCAGGTCGGCGTAGGCTTTCTCGGTGAGCCAGCGGCGGCGCTCCACGAACTCGGTGCGAAAGTAGCCGAGGTGCGCGATGGGGCCGCCGAAGGAGGTCAGGCCGAGCAGCAGGAAGGCGTGAAAGACCTCCCGGACGCGGTCCCGGGTGGCGGGGGTGTCGGACATGGAGTGGGCTCCTGAAACCGTCGTGCAGGGCTGCCACCCTGAGCAAGAGAGATGACAGCATCATGACAGCGGAGCATAGCGGAAGAGGAGGCCGGGCCGAAGGGCCACTCACTCCGCGGGGTTGAGCCGCGGGTGGGTCTCCTCGCCCCAGGCCATGACCAGGGCGCCCGAGAGGAACATGGCGATGGCCACGAACCAGAAGCCGGCGGTGACGGCGCCGGTAAGGTGGGCCACCAGGCCGAAGCCCAGGGCGCCGATGCCGTAGCCCAGGTCGCGCCAGAAGCGGTAGATGCCGATGGCGGAGCTGCGCCAGCTGGGGTGGGAAATATCCGCCACCGCCGGCCACCTGCCCGAGGCGATCAATATCCCGCTGTCGCAGCTGGAGGCGATGCTCGAGCGGCTGCCCCGGGACCGGGAGATCGTCGCCTACTGCCGCGGGCCCTACTGTGCGCTCTCTCACGAGGCGGTGCAGCGGCTTCGGCAACTGGGCTACCCCGTGCGGCGCTTCGAGGAGGGATTTCCGGAGTGGAAGGCGGCGGGGCTGCCGGTGGAGGTGTGAGGTGGATCTCTGGCGGCATCGACAGATCGTGCCGGGCTGCTAGGCTTGGGGGGCTGAACCCATAATAACCCAAGGATTTACCATGTTGTTGAGTCGCAGCACGATGTCAGGTCTGGCACTGCTGGCGCTGGCCGGCGCTCCCGCCCTGGCCCATGCCGAGCCCGACGAGTGGGGGGACCACCGCCTTGTTCCGCGGATCGACGGTAGCGAAATCGTCACCTACCGGTTTACCGAATATATGGAAGTGACGCTGCCCCGCGGGCCACGCGATGGCAGTGAGTTTGAAGAGCAGTGGGAACTGGATGGACACCACACCCAGCTGACGTATCGCCTGCATCAGCCGCAAGTGACGACGCGGCAGGTGAAACGCGCTTACACGCAGACCCTGGAATCTGCAGGCTTTGACATTGCATACACCGGCAGTGGTCGCGATGAGCTAGGGCGGCGTTTCCAGTCCATGGATATCTTCGACCGAGATCGTCAGGGCACGTCGCGCAACGTGATTAGGTTTGCCAGGAGTGGCAGCGACCGCGACAAGCGGTTTTTTGCCGCCTGGAATGAAGAGGAAGAGGTATACGTCACGGGCCTGATATATAACAATCGTACCGATGAGATGGAGCCGATGGTGCGATTGGATGTGCTTGAGGTCCAGGAAGATGATGTTGAACTGGCCATGGCGGAGCCGGAGCCACCGCAAGAACCGCCGACCGAGCCCGATGAGATCGTTTCCTCCCATGAAAGTGAAGACCTCAGCGCTGAGGATATCGAAGCCGGGATCGTTGCCGAAGGCCGCGTGGCGGTGCGGGACATTCTCTTCGAGTTCGACAGCGCCGAGATCATCGACGAATCCGCCGATGCCCTGGCCACCATCGCCGAGGTGCTGGACGAGAACCGCGACCTGGAGCTGCTGATCGTCGGTCACACCGACAACGTGGGCGACTTCGAGTACAACCTCAACCTCTCCATGGAGCGTGCCCAGGCGGTGTCTGACTGGCTCGAGGAGCGCCACGACCTGGACGGCGAGCGCCTGCAGGCCGCCGGGGCAGGCATGATGGCGCCGGTGGCCACCAACCGCACCGACGAAGGTCGCGAGCAGAACCGCCGGGTCGAGCTGGTGGAGCTGTGAGCCAGGCTTGATGCATCGGGCCGCCGGCCGGCGTCTTCACGAAACGTCCCGGCCGGCGGCACATCGAGGGCGAAAGGCTTACGCCGGCAGGCCCAGTACCGCAGTGGCGATGGCGAAGTAGATCAGCACGCCCACGCCGTCGGCGATGGAGGTCACCAGCGCCATGGTCAGGCCGAAGCCGATGGCGACCGCCACCTCGCGGCCGTTGACGAACGTTTGGCTACTGCTGTCCCGTTCCTCATGTTCGGATTGCATCTGGCTGAAAGAGAATAATCACTCGCCATGCGTTGACATGCTTTTAGTGCGATTCATATACTTTCGCCGCCGCTTCGAGAGGAGAGCTTATCTACCCTTTCATCAGGCTAGTCGAGGCACACCATGGACGATCCCAGTAGTCGATTAATCGAGCGTGGGGCGCTGAGCATGCTGAAAGCCCGCAAGCTGCCCGCTCGCCCGTGAGCCCCTGCCTGCCGCCTCGGTAGCTCGCTCCCAGGCCAGCCCTGGCCTGGAGATGCCTTCAATATCCTCTTCGTCTCGCGCTCGATAAGCCGCGAGCATTGTCGTGTCTGACGCTTGCCGCCGGACGGTGCCCCTGAGCGCCCCTGCGTCCTGTCGTCACGCTGCCCCCAGTGCCGCCCGATACTGATACTCCGTCTGGTGATTCATTTGAATCATCACGGAAAAGTATTGTTCTTATATTTCTTTCATTCCGGGAAAGAGAATATGAGAGCAAGGATCGAGTTGCGCCTTGAACTGGCCTTGGTTCCAGTGGCAAGTCGAAAAGGAATATTGAAATGACAACTCACGCCATTCATATGCCGAGCGCCCTTCCGGCAGAAAAGGCCGCCCATCCCGTTAGCGACGTCATCTGCCAGCAGTTTCACCGCGCCGGTGCCGATACGCTGGTGGAGGATGCGCTGAGCATGATCCGTCACTCTTCGCTCTCCGATGAGATCTCCTCGGCGGTCTTTGTCCATGACGAGGCGGGTCGGCACCTTGGCTTTGTGCGCCTCAGCGCCCTGCTGCGTGCGCCAGGCAACCGCACCCTGCGCGACCTGGCCCAGGATCAGACGCTGCACGCCAACGAGGCGCTGGATCAGGAGGCCGCCGCGCGCCTGCTGCAGAAGCATGATCTGCCGCTGCTGCCGGTACTCACCGACAGCGGTGTGATGCGCGGCGTGCTGCGCTTCGACACCGCCATGGATATTCTCGACCAGGAGGTGTCCGAAGATATCTACTGGAAGGCGGGTGTGGGCGATGTCACCCACTATCAGGATGCCATCCGCAGCGAGAAGCTCACCTCGGGCGGCATCGGCTACCCGGTCAAGGTGCGCCTGATGTTCCTGATGGTCACCCTGGCCGGCGGCATGCTGGTGGGCGGCGTGATCGACCACTTCGAGGGGGTGCTGGAGTCGCTGGTGGCGCTGGCCATCTTCATCCCGCTGGTCATGGACATGGGCGGCAACGTCGGCACCCAGTCCACCACCATCTTCGCCCGCGGCCTGGCCCTGGGCCATATCGACCTGAACCGCTTCTTCCGCAACCACCTGCTGCGCGAGGTGCGCGTCGGTCTGGTCATGGGCGTCCTGTTGGCAACCCTTGCCGGCATCATCGCCTGGGCCTGGCAGGGTGCGCCCAACGGCATTCCGATGCTCGGCGTGGTGGTCGGCGTGTCGCTGTTTGTCTCGGTGGTGACCGCCAGCGTGCTGGGCTTCCTGCTGCCCTACGTGATGCTGAAGATCGGCGTCGATCACGCCCCGGGCGCCGACCCCTTCATCACCACCATCAAGGACTTCACCGGCCTGGCCGTCTACTTCCTGATGGCGGGATGGCTGCTCGGCATCTCCGGTTGAGAGCGCGGTTCGCCCGCCTTTCCCCAGCGTCGGGAAGGCGGGCGAGTGGCGACCATGCCCCTCGTCGACGAGCCCAGCGCTACTTTTTCTTTGCGAAGAGCGAGCGAACGCCGACGAACACAAGTGCCGTCAGAATCAGGCTGAACGGGATGATGATCAGGGTAACAGCGGGTGCGATCAGCTCGGCGGCCACGGGAACTCCAGGGCTGGTTGAGAGGCAGGGCACCACCTTCCGTGTTTGGGTGACGCTCTGTCAACCGCTCGTCACGGCCGCTTGCCTCCTCGGTCAGCGACGAGTCTTGAGCTCCTGATCGGGCCAGGCGTTGCGAGTCGCCACAGGAGGAGAGTGCCGCCGAATCAGCGAGGCGACGCTCTCGCCGGGAACCGGCGTTGTGACCCGGCCAGGAGATCACAGATGCCACCCGATGGTCATGGTCAGCCAGCCGAGCAGGCGCCGGGGCAGGGAACGCGTCTCCCAGGCCTCAAGCTCGTAGGCCTTGGCGTGCTCGAGGTCGCCGTCGAAGCGCTCGGCCAGCGCGGTCGCCAGCGCCGAGTCCATCAGGATCAGATTGGTCTCGTCGTTGAGCCGGAAGGAGCGGTTGTCGAGGTTGGCAGAGCCGATCGAGACCCAGTGGTCATCGATCAGATAGAGCTTGGCGTGATACTTGGTGGGCTGGTACTCGTGGATGCGTACGCCGGCCTCCAGCAGCGGCCCCCAGCGGTTGCGCGAGGCCTCCCGGAAGGCGGTGCTGTAGTGGGCTTCGGCCGGCAGCAGCAGGTCTACCTCGACTCCCCGGTCACGGGCATCCAGCAGGGCCTCCATGATCATCTCGTCGGGGTAGAAGTAGGGGGTGGCCAGGCGCACGTGCTCCCGCGCGCCGGCCATGGCCAGCAGCAGCATCATGCGGATGCGGTGCTTGCCCTCTCTGGGCGAGCTGTTGACCACCTTGGCGTCGAGTTCGCCGCGCGCCTCCAGGGGCGGGAAATAGCGGGGCGTGTAGAGCAGTTGGCGGGTGGCGTTGAGCCAGTTGAGCGTGAAGGCGCTCTGCAGCTCGGCGACCACCGGCCCTTCCAGGCGGTAGTGGAGGTCGCGATAGCCGCCGGTCTCGGGGCTGCCCTGCCAGGCGTCGGCCACGTTGGCGCCGCCGGTAAAGCCCACTTCGCCATCCACCACCAGCAGCTTGCGGTGGGTGCGGGAGTTGAAGCGCGAGAGCTGATACCAGGAGGGCTCGCGCCAGCGCACCACCTCGACGCCGGCCTCTTCCATCTGCCGGAACTTGTCCCGGTCGGCCTGGATCGAGCCGACATAGTCGAAGATGGCGTGCACGGCCACCCCCCGCTCGGCGGCATCGGCCAGGGCCTGGGCGAAGGCGCCGCCCACCTCTTCACCCCAGAACTCGAAGGTCTCGAAGGTGATGCTCTCGGTGGCCTGCGCGATAGCCTCGAGCTTGGCCGCGTAGATCTCCTCGCCGTTTTCCAGGATATCGACGCGGTTGCCCGGCGTGGCGGCGCTGCCGAGCAGCGCCGACTGCAGTCGGCGGAATTCGTCGGAGTGGACGGCGGGCACCGAGCCGATGGGGTCGGCCACGCGTTTCGGGGCGGGGACGGCATTGAGGGTGACCAGCACCGCCGCAACGGTGGCCAGCACGGCTATCGCGCCGACGCCGATCGTCCAGAGTCTGGGCACCTTCATCGGGGGCGATCCTCCCAGGCCATCTCGATCAGGCGCGAGCGCTCGTCGGCGGGCAGCCGACGGTAGCGCTCGAGAGCGGCTCGACGAGTCAAGGCGGACGGCCGGGGTTTAGGCGACGTCGTTGCCCAGGGACTTGAGCCTGTCGGCGCTGAGGGCCAGGTCGTCGTTGCGGTTGACGCCCACGCCCTGCTCGATGATGCCGCGGGCGATCGCCTGGGCCTCTTCCAGGGAGTGCATCTGGAAGGTGCCGCACTGGTACTCGTTGAGCTCCGGAATGTCCTCCATGCGCTTGACCTCCAGCACGTCGCGCATGGCGGCCAGCCAGGCGTCGGCGACGCTCTGCTCGCTCGGGCTGCCCAGCAGGCTCATGTAGAAGCCGGTGCGGCAGCCCATGGGCGAGATGTCGATGATCTCGACGCTGTCGCCGTTCAGATGCTGGCGCATGAAGCCGGCAAACAGATGCTCCAGGGTATGGATGCCCTTTTCGCCCATCATGTCCTCGTTGGGCTTGTTGAAGCGCAGGTCGAAGACGGTGATGACGTCGCCGGAGGGGGAGCGCATGGTCTTGGCAACGCGCACCGCCGGGGCATTCATGATGGTGTGGTCTACGGTAAAGCTGTCGAGAAGCGGCATGTCGACTCCTGCAGGTCAGGGGGAAGGGCGCGGCGGCACGGGCCGCGCCCGGTGCCTGCATGGTATCTCGCCGCGCCGCCTTTTCGCCAGCGCCGGACGTTTGACGAAGGGCCGGCGCTGGACTATCGTAACGTCATTACATGGAGTTTTGGAATGAAGGCAGCGCAAGGAATGGAGAAAACGCAGGGAATGGAAAAAACGCAGGGAATGGAGAGACAGCATGGACACCTGTGACGCCCACGACCATCGCTCGGCCCCGCCCCGCTCGGTGCCCGACGAGCAGCGCCTGGCCCGCACGGCGGGGCTCTTCAAGGCGCTGGGCGACCCCGCCAGGCTGGCGCTGCTGTACCAGCTTCGAGAGGGCGAACGCTGCGTCGGCGACCTGGTGGCGGAGGGCCAGAAGCTCTCCACCGTGTCCGCCAGACTCCAAACCCTGTTGAATGCCAGGCTGGTGGTCAGGCGTCGCGATGCCAAGCACCTTTTCTATCGCCTGGCGGACCAGCATGTTGTCGAGCTTATCGAGAACGCCCTGGCGCATGCTGACGAGTTGACGTCCGCGGGTTCGGGTCAGGCCCAGCCGAGTGACGTCGAGCCCCCGAGAAGTGACTACCCCAGGAGGTCACCATGAGCTGCAAGATCCATCACGATCATCCCCATGAGCACGGCCCGGACTGCGGCCATACCCGCATCCTGCACAACGGCCACGTCGACTATCTCCACGACGGCCATCTGCATCACCCCCACGATGACCACGTGGATGAGCATGTCATCGAGGTGTCCGACAAGAACCCCGATGTCTGCACGCCGCACCATCAGTGCCAGGGCCACGACCCCGACCACGTGCACGGCCCGGGATGCGGCCACGAGCCGGTACCGCACGGCGATCACATCGACTATCTGGTGGACGGCCACCTGCACCATCCGCACGGCGACCACTGCGACGATCACGGGCCGATCGACGTCGTGCGCTGATCGCCGCCGACGGCTCGCCCCGGTGAGCCGTCAGGCCCGTCACCTCCCGACACCCCCCGGCGCTTGCGCCGGGGGGTGTTGCGTCAAGGGATCTCCAGAAAGGCCATGGGCGCTCCCTGAGGGCGTCCGACCAGCGCCTCGTCGCGGACCACTGCCTGGCCGCGTACCACGGTGGCGATCGGCCAGCCGGTCACCGCCTGGCCATGGTAGGGCGTCCAGCCACTGACGCTGGCGATCCAGTCGTCGGTGATGGTGCGCCGGGCGGCCAGGTCCACCAGGGTGAGGTCGGCGTCGAAGCCCGGTGCGATGCGCCCCTTGCCCTCGATGCCGAACACCCGGGCCGGGCCGGCGCTGGTCAGGTCCACCAGCCGCTGCAGGCTGAGCCGGCCGCGATGCACGTGGTCGAGCATGACGGGCACCAGGGTCTGCACGCCGGTCATGCCGCTGGGAGAGTCCGGGTAGGGCCTGGCCTTCTCCTCGCGGGTGTGGGGGGCGTGGTCGCTGCCGATCACATCCACCACGCCGTCGCGAATCGCCTGCCACAGCCCCCGGCGGTGGGCCTCGTCGCGCACCGGCGGGTTCATCTGGGCGAGGCTGCCCAGGCGCTGATAGCACGCCGGGGCGCACAGCGTCAGGTGGTGGGGCGTCACCTCGACGCTGACGCGGCGCTTGTGGCGGGCCAGATAGGCCATCTCGTCGGCGGTGGAGACATGCAGCACGTGAAGTCGGCGGCCGCTCTCGGCGGCCATCTCCACGATGCGCCGGGTGGCCATCAGCGCGCTCTGCGGATCCCGCCAGCGGGGATGGTCGCAGACGTCGCCGCTGGTCTCCACCAGGGCGCGGCGCTCGCGCAGCCGCGCCTCGTCCTCGGCGTGCACCGCCAGGCGGCGCCGGCCGTGGCTCAGGATGCGCCGCAGCACGGTGTCGTCGTCGGCCAGCAGGTCGCCGAAGGAGCTGCCCATGAACACCTTGACGCCGGCACAGCCCGGCATCCGCTCCAGTTCGGCGAGGCGTTCGGCGTTGACCGCCGACCCGCCCATGTAGAAGGCGTGGTCGCACCAGGCGCGGCCGCGGGCGCGGTCGAACTTGGCCGCGAGGTCTTCCGGGGTCAGGGTCAGGGGGGCGGTGTTGGGCATCTCGAAGACGCCGGTGACGCCGCCCAGCACGGCGCCGCGGGTGCCCGCTTCCAGGGTCTCCTTGTGGGTCAGGCCCGGTTCGCGGAAGTGCACCTGGGTATCGATCACGCCGGGCAGCACGTGCAGGCCGGCGGCCTCCAGGGTGCTCTCGGCGGACCAGTGGCCGCGCAGCTCGCCCAGGGCCACGATGCGCCCGCCGAGGCAGGCGAGGTCCAGGCGCTGGATGCCGGAGGGGGTTACCACCTCTCCGTCGAGCACCAGCAGGTCGGCGTGGCGACGGGCCAGGCGCGCGTCGAGGTCGTCGGTCGAGTTCATGCGGAAGCCTCCGCGGCGCTTGCTGAAGCGCGCAGGCGCGCCAGGCGGGCCGCCTGGTCGCGGCGCCGAGCCGCCCGGTCGGGGGCCTGGCATTCGGCCTGGAGCCGGGCGATGGCCTCCTCCACGTCCAGGGTGCCGAGATCGCTGCCGTCCCGGTGGCGCAGGGTCACGCGGCCCTCGGCCGCCTCCCGGCC
>PUOM01000063.1 GCA_003552795.1 Halomonas sp.
GTTGCCTTAGGAGCAGGGGTTGCTACACTTGTTTTAAGCATAATGGAAATAATTGATACCAAAAGTGCTATAGCTTTATTATCTCTTGGTTTAATATGCTTATCAATCAATGAACTTGAAAATTAAAAGCAAGCAACCGATTTTATATTTCATCTACTGATATGGAAGTGCACGTCAACCCCCACTTTATAACGGTGGTTTTAAGCTTTTTACAGATCGATAGCTACCGTTTTTCCACCTTGCTGCCTTTAGAAAACTAAAACTTATGACCAGCAGAAGCCCCGGCGCGTCCCTTAAAAGGCGCGACGGAAAAGGCTTCTGCCCCAAATATTTCTTTCAGGCATCAAGTAAATATTATGAGAAGGCAGGAGCTAGCTAGACGACGATTGATCAGACTGTCTTTTATTTCGCCAACAGCTTATTAATGCCAGAATGGGAATTCAAGGTTTGGCGGTAGCCATGGCAAAGGCCATGGGCTTAGTTGCTTTTTTGTCAGACGATACGAAAGAGTTTGGGCCTCATGAGACACTAGTTAAAGAGACTATAGCTGGGTGAGCCAATATTGTCAGAAGAAAAATATTGATGATCGAGCTAAAATGAGAAAGTTGAAGAAATATCTAGCTAATACAGAGTAATTGTAATTGTCCTGTTGATGATTCCGGGGCGGGCTGCGCAGACCCTGGGCGATATAAAAAATACATAAGTGGTTGTAACCCAAAAAGGTCTAATCTGGAATAATAGTAACACAAAAGCAGCTTAGCAACAAAAAATCACCTATGCGCAACAGCCAGCCATGGAGGTCCAAAAAAGTCCTAAAAATAAGGCAAAATGCCAATAATAAGCTATACAAAAAGGTGTTATTCTGCTATAATTAAGGATAGAAAATAATCACAAAAATAGCAGAATACGGAGGAATGGCGGCCATGTTTAAACATAATCCAGCCGATAAGCAGCTCAGCTTAACCGACCCTTACCTGAGTTACTCGCAGTACGTGCAGGAAGCACTTTTAAAGAGCTGGGCTGAAACTTTCCTAAAGACTATCTTCGTTAATATCGACGAAGAACGTTTTGCCCTGCTCTACAGCGAAAAAGCAAGCCGGCCAAACGCAGCGGTAAATGTTTTAATTGGACTGTTAATCCTAAAAGAGCTAAACAACTGGAGCGACATAGAAACCATAGCCTCCTTATACTTTGACTACCGGGTACAATACGCCCTGGGTATCACCGATTTTGAAAAAGAGAGAATCTGCGTCAACACCCTTGGCAACTTCAGGAGCAGGCTTTACCAGTTTAACGAAGAAGAAGGCCGCGACTTACTGGCCGAAGAAATAGCCTCACTAAATCAAAAGATAATTGATTTCACAGAAATGGACACCTCCTTTCTGCGCCAGGATTCAATGATGATCAGCAGTAATGCCAAGAAAATGGGCCGCTTAGAGCTTATTTATACTGTCAATGCCAACATGGTCAAATTATTTAGAGCCCACGACTTAAGCCTTCTGCCGCCAAGCTTTAAGCATTACGGGCAGGAAAAAGACAAAGCAGACCATGTTTACCGGGTAAATAAAGAAGAAGTGGAGCAAAAAACCCTAGAGCTGCTCAAAGAATCGGTCGAGCTATATAACAGCACACCTGAAGAGCTAAAACATACCGAGGAATTCAAGGCTTTAGAAAGACTAATTGGCGAACAGATTAACCAGGATCAGACACCGAAAAAGAACAAGGAAATACCTGCCGACAGTTTACAGAATCCCTCAGAGCCAGATGCCACCTATCGCTGCAAGGGCAACAAATCCTACAATGGTTATGTAATGAACCTGGTTGAAGCTTATGACCGAGCCAAAAATTTAAGTTTAATAGTTTATCACGAACTGCAACCCAATGTAGTAAGCGATGTTGAACTTGGCTTAAATGCACTGGAAGAGCTGACAGAAGGTCAAACCCTGGTCAGCGACGGGGCCTACTTTTCGCAAAAAATGGTGGAGAAAGCCGCCGAAAAGGAGGTTAACTTAAGTTTTTCTGCTCTAAGCGGCCGCTCGGTTGCGGAAGAAACCTTAGGTGCAGATCAGTTCTTAATCGACCCGGAAACAGAGTTAATCCTAGCTTGTCCCGGCGGAAATGTTCCACTAAAAGCAGAAAGAGACCACGAAAAAGAGACCTACAAGGCCAGGTTTGCTAAAGAAGACTGTGCGAGTTGTCCGCTTAAAGAACGCTGTATTATCAAAGAACAGGTTAAAAGCAATCTGGTTACCTTTACCGATAAGCAACTCACGATTGCCATCTACCGAACGCTGCTTGGTACTGCCGAGCATCAGGCCTTAGGAGATTTCCGGGCCGGGGTCGAAGGTGTGCCCTCGGTCCTACGACGACGTTACCGCATTGACGAACTACCGGTAAGAGGTCTAATCAGGTCCAGGATTTGGGACAACCTAAAGATTATGGCCTACAATTTCAGCTCAGTGCACCGCTACCTGCAAAGAAATAGGGTAGCTGCACTTTCTTGGCTTAATTTTTTGCGCTATCTCAGCCGATTATTTCCAGAAAAAGCGGCTGTGGGTGTTACGGTTGGTGGGTAGTAGTATGTTTTTGGGGTACAACCGGAGGTGCATTAAAAGTGAAATCTTATAGGAAAGAACTGTGGTTTCAGACTAAAGGAAGAAGAGAGTTTATAAACATTACTCCCCAGGTTCAGCAGGCGCTTCAAGAGAGCGGTATTCAGGAGGGGCTGCTGTTGTGTAATGCCATGCA
>PUOM01000158.1 GCA_003552795.1 Halomonas sp.
GATATCGCATGCCTCGCGGCATCATGTCCGGATGCAGCGAGACAGGATCTGTGAAGCCTCCAGGCTCGCCATCTGCCAGCGTTTCCGCCACAAGCTGGCGAACACGGCGGAGACGGCCCCCGAGGGAGACTTCGCCAGCCCCTCCAACAGGCTCATTCTGCCGAGCCTGTTTCTTGCGGCTTACTCTCTGGCGGAGCTGCTGGGCAACTGCCATCTCTATGCCATGATGGCTCCGACCCTGCCGCGGCTATTGAAGAAATCCGGATTCAACTTCGTGAAGCTGGGCGGCACGATCGAGTTTCACGGTCGACGCAATGTCTTCTACATCAATCGGGACCTGGCAGGCTCCGGGATGCAGCACGAGCTCGCCGGGCTTCACCGGCACATCCATGATCAGCTAAAGCCTCAGGTGGCCAACCACCCCGCCATCAAGAGTGAGGCCGATGCCTGAAGGGGTGCCCGGGCCTCACGGCTTTTTCGCTCCGCGCCTCGACTGTTCCGCCCTTATCATCCTGACCCTCACCTTGGGCCGACCCTGACGAGGAGGAGTCGCCTCCTCGCCGCCCTCATCCTCCGCGGGCAGCGGCGGCGTATCGATCGTGACCCAGGCGAAGGTGGGCAGGGCCAGCTGCCAGTGGATGGCGGCCAGGCGCAGCCCCAGGGTCACCGCCAGCGCCAGGGCAATGGTCAGGGGCTCCGGCGCGGCCAGCGCATCCAGCACCACATAGACAATGCCGCCGGCGATGGCGGCAGTGGCATAGACCTCCTGGCGGAGCACCATCGGCACAAGACGCGCCAGCACATCGCGCACCATGCCGCCGGCCACGCCGGTGAGCAGCCCCATCAGCACCGCCACCACCCCGGGCGCTTCGAGCAGCAGCGCCTTGTGGGTACCGATCACGGTGAACAGCGCCAGTCCGAAGGCATCGGCCACCGGCAGGAAGCCCCGCGAGAGCCGATGGATATAATGAAAGCCGAGAATCGACACTCCCACCGTGGCCAGGATCACCCACAGGTAGGTGGGGTCGGCGACCCAGAACACCGGCCGCACGCCCAGCACCAGGTCGCGCAGCGTGCCGCCTCCGATGCCGGTCACCGCCGCCAGCACCAGCATGCCGAACGGATCCATCCGCGACCGGCAGGCGAGGATCACACCCGACAGCGCAAAGACGATCACCCCCGCCATGTCCAGCCAGTAGATCAGACCGCTCACCGTTGCTTACCTCCCGCCGGGATAGTGTGAAATGGCCGCACAGCATAGCCGAAATCGATGCCGGCGAAACCCGACGGTTCAGGCGCATGGCACCGGCCGGCGGATGATACCGCGCAGCATTTCCCCGGGCAGGAAATCGCTACCGCCGAACAGCGCGGCGCGCGGCGAGGCGTCGGGATCGACCACCGGCCCCGGCGCGCCGGTCGCGTCAGGCAGGGCGGCGCGACTCTGCTGCATTGCAAAAACGTCAATTCCGCCTATTGTAAAGATGGAGAGAGAAAAAAGTCGGCGCCCCTCCTGGAACGGTTCGGCGTTGCCTCGTGGGAGCGCCGGTCGGCTCTGAAAGAGCAGGAGGTAGGGAATTGATACGCGCAGAAGGCGTTACCAAGATCTTTGGCCCATCCCCGAAAACGGCACTGCCCCTCCTGGAAGCGGGCAAGCGCAAGAGCGACATCCAGGCCGAGACGGGGCAGGTGGTGGGCGTCAACAACGTCAGTTTCACCCTGGAGCCCGGCGAGGTATTCGTCATCATGGGACTCTCGGGGAGCGGCAAGTCGACCCTGATTCGCTGCATCAACCGCCTCCATGAACCCACCGCCGGGAAGATCTTCTTCCAGCACCCCGATGAGGGCGAGATCGAGATCACCCAGCTTGCATACGAGCGTCTGAGACGACTGCGCAAGTCCCACATGAGCATGGTCTTTCAGCATTTTGCCCTCTTTCCCCACCGTAGCGTACTCGACAACGTTGCCTACGGCCTGGAGGTCCAGGGCAAGCCGCGTGACGAGCGCCATCGCCACGCTCAGCAGATGCTGGAGATGGTCGGGCTAGGCGACTGGGGGCAGTCCTATCCGGCGGAGCTCTCGGGTGGCATGCAGCAGCGAGTCGGGCTGGCCCGGGCGCTGGCCACCGACGCCGAGGTCCTGCTGATGGACGAACCCTTCTCGGCTCTCGATCCGCTGATCAAGGTCAACATGCAGGAGGAGCTGAAGAATATCCAGCAGCAGCTGGGCCGCACCATCCTGTTCATCACCCACGACCTGGACGAGGCCATGCGCATCGGCGATCACATCGCCATCATGGAGGAGGGGGAGATCGTCCAGCTCGGCACCCCCGAGGAGATCCTCGTCAACCCGCGGACCGAGTATGTGGCCCGTTTCGTCGAGCACGCCGATCCCACCGGCGTCATTACCGCCGGCACCATCGCCCTGCCTTTCGACAGCCAGACCTTCACGACGGTGAGCGAGGCCGACGGCGTGCGCTTCGTCGCCGCCGCCGACCAGCCGACGCTTCACTACGGCCTGGATGACCAGGGGCGGCTCAAGGAGGCCCGCCTGAACGAGCAGCGCCTCGAGATCCGCTCCCTCGACGAGGCGCTGGAGCGCGAGACCCGCGGCTCCCGCCGCGAGGATCTGCTGATGCACTGCCCGCGGGAGACGGTGCTGCGTCGGGTGCTGCGCGGCCGCACCCGCACCGCCCTGCCCACCCTGGTGACCGACGCAGAGGGACGCATCACGGGCCTGATCGACGA
>PUOM01000292.1 GCA_003552795.1 Halomonas sp.
AGGAGATGGCCGAGTGCTGCGCCTCCACCATGGTGGAGCTGCTCAACGAGGGGCTAAGCGGCCGCACCGGGTTTCAAGAAGAGGGAACGCTCAAGCCGCTCAAGCCCTCCGATATGGCGGTGCTGGTCAATGGCCTGGGCGAGGCGCGCTCGATCCGCCAGGCGCTGGCCCGGCGCGGGGTGAAGAGCGTCTACCTCTCCGACAAGGACAAGGTGTTCGCCTCGCCGGTCGCCCCCCAGCTCGACGCCTGGCTGCGCGCCTGTGCGGCACCCGACGACGATCGTCTGCTGCGTACCGCCCTGGCCACCCCGGTGCTGGGGCTCGATATCGCCACGCTGGATAAGTTGAACGAAGACGAACTGGCCTGGGAAGGCCATGTGCTGCGGTTCCGCGACTACCACCGGCTGTGGCAACGTCAGGGCGTGCTGCCGCTGGTGCGCAGGATCATCCACGACTTCGACGTGGCCACCCGGCTGCTCTCCAGCGGTCCCGCCAGCGAGGGGGAGCGCTCCCTAACCGACCTGCTTCACCTGGGCGAACTCTTGCAGCACGCCAGCCAGGAGCTCGACGGCGAACACGCCCTGATCCGCTTTCTCGCCGAGGCCATCGCCAACCCCGAAGGCCACGGCGACACCCACAGGCTGCGCCTGGAGAGCGACGCCGATCTGGTGCAGGTCATCACTATCCACAAGTCCAAGGGCCTGGAGTACCCGCTGGTGTTCCTGCCCTTCATCTGCAACCACCGCGCCACCAAGAAGGACGACTCGCCGCTGCGCTGGCACGACGCCGAGGGCCGCCTGCGCATCAGCCTGGAAGCCGACGACGAGACCCTGGCCACCGTCGACCGCGAACGCCTGGGCGAGGACCTGCGCAAGCTCTATGTCGCCCTGACCCGCGCCCGCCACGCCACCTGGCTCGGTATGGCCCCGCTCAAGGGCGGCGAAGGCAGCGCCATCGGCCAGCTGCTGGCCAACGGCGAACCGCTGAGCCCGGCAGGGTTCGCCAGCGCGCTCGAGCGGCTCAAGGGCGACTGCGCCTCCATCGAGATCGCCCCGGCGCCGCCGGCCCACGGCCAGGTCGTCCGCCAGAGCGAGCGCGACGAGGCCCTGGGCGAAGCGCGCAGCCCCGCACGCCCCGCTCGGGAGCACTGGTGGATCGCCAGCTACTCGGCGCTGCGCCTCTCCGGCGAGACGGTCAGCGTCGAAGCGGCCAGCGCCCCAGTCAGCGCTGACTTACCGGCGCTTCCCGATGCCATGGGCGCTTCACAGGGCGACAGCCTGCCGGAGCCGGCCACCGCCATGGAGGCCACCGCGCTGGAGGTGCTGGAGGAGCCCCGCGACAGCGGCCAGGGCGAACCGCTGCCCTCGCTACACAGGTTTCCGAGGGGGCCAGGACCGGGGACTTTTTTACACGGCATTCTGGAGTGGGCCGGCGAGCAGGGCTTCGCCCGCGTGGCCCGCGACCCCGCCCTGCGCGAGGACGCCCTCGCCCGGCGCTGCCAGGTGCGCGGCTGGCAGCCGTGGCTGAACGCCCTGAATGCCTGGTTCGGCACCCTGCTCGCCGCCCCGCTGCCGCTGCCCAACGGCGCGGGCAGCCTCAGGCTCGAAGCGCTCAGCCGCTATCAGGTGGAGATGGAGTTCTGGTTCGCCTCGCACCGGGTCGACACCCGCCGGCTGGACGCCCTTGTCAGTGCTTACACACTGCCGGGCACGCCCCGCCCCGGGCTGGACGCCGACACCCTCAACGGCATGCTCAAGGGCTTCATCGATCTGGTGTTCGAGCATGAGGGGCGCTACTACGTGGCCGACTGGAAATCGAACCACCTGGGGCCGGACGATGGCGCCTATGGTGCCGAGGCCATGCGTCAGGCGGTGGCCGCCAAGCGCTACGACCTGCAGTACGCGCTCTACCTGCTGGCCCTGCACCGGCTGCTCAAGGCGCGCCTGCCGGGCTACGATTACGACCGGCATATCGGTGGCTCACTCACCGTCTTTCTCAGGGGCGCCAATGCCGAGAGCCGCGGCGTGCACGCCGAGCGCCCCCCGCGGGAGCTGATCGAAGCGCTGGACGCACTGTTCCAGGGCGATGCCCGGGCGGCAAGCACCCCCACCACCACGGAGGCGCCGGCATGAGCAAGCGCAGCAAGTCCCACGACGACGCCACCCTGGATCTGTTCGCCGCCCCGCACGAAAGCGCCAGCGAGGGCGAAAGAGAAGCACCCAGCGTGAGCGACGGCCCCGAGGTGTGCGCCAAGCCGGAATCGCCCCGGGCCGCCCTGCAAGACCACGAAGCGCTGTTCGCCCTGCTCGACCGCTGGGTGGCGCGCGGCTGGCTGCGCGCGCTGGACCGGGCGCTGGCGAGCTTCCTGCACCGCGAAGTGAACGACGCCACTCCCCTGCTGCTGCTCGCCGCGGCGCTGGCCAGCCATCAGCTCGGCCGCGGCCACGTCTGCCTCGACCTCGCCCAGACCCTGGCCGCCCCCGACCTGGCGCTCTCGCTGCCGCCGGAAGGCGACGACCTGAGCGACCCGCCGCCGCTGCCAAGCGAGCTGCTGGCCGAGCTGGAACTCGCCACCTGGCGCGCCGCCCTGGACAACCCGCTGCTGATCGCCGACGACAACGCCCCACCGGGCAACACCCCGCTGGTGGGCAGCGAGCGCGACGGCAACGTGCGGCTCTACCTGCGCCGCTACTGGCAGTACGAGCAGGACATTCGCCAGCGTATCTCGGCAAGACTGGGCACAAGCGACGACGCCTTACGCTCCACCACCACCCTCGCCAACGCCCTCGACGCCCTCTTCACCACCACCGAACTGGACTGGCAAAAAACCGCCTGCGCCCTCGCCGCCCAGGCCCACTTCGCGGTGATCACCGGCGGCCCCGGCACCGGCAAGACCACCACCGTGGTCAAGCTGCTCGCCCTGCTGCAGGCGTTGGCCCTGGGCGAAACCGCACCCGCCGGCGCCGCCACTCCGCGCCCGCTGCGCATTCGCCTGGCCGCCCCCACCGGCAAGGCCGCCGCCCGGCTCAACGAATCCATCGCCAAGCAGGTGCAGAACCTCTCGCTGGTGGAGCTGGCCGCCGCCGTGGGCCAACAGGGTGTGGATATCTCGACCCTGCGCGACAGCATCCCCACTGAGGTGACCACCCTGCACCGCCTGCTGGGCTCACGGCCGGATACTCGCCACTTCCGTCACCACGCCGGCAACCCGCTGGCGCTGGACGCCCTGGTGATCGACGAAGCCTCGATGGTGGATATCGAGATGATGGCCGCCGTGCTCACCGCCCTGCCGCCCAGGGCGCGGCTGATCCTGCTCGGCGACAAGGACCAGCTCGCCTCGGTGGAGGCCGGCGCCGTGCTCGGCGACCTGTGCCAGCGCGCCGAGGGCGGCCACTACACCCCGGCCACCGCCGAGTGGCTGGAGGCCGTGACCGGCACGCCGATTCCCGCGCAGTACCAGGATGCAGACGGCCAGCCGCTGGACCAGGCCATCGCCATGCTGCGGGTGAGCCACCGTTTCGATGCCAAGAGCGGCATCGGGCAGCTCGCCGAAGCGGTCAACCGCCCGCTCGGCCCCGGCCAGAATGAGAAAGCGGAGCAGAAAGAGAAGAAACGCGCCGTGCGCGAGATCTTCCAGCATGGCTACGCCGATATCGCCCGCCTCGCCCTGGCGGACGGCGACGACCCGGCGCTGGAGCGCCTGGTGGTCAACGGCAACCCGGCCGGTTTTATCAACGGCGGCGAAGGCCGCCACGACCGCCGCGGCGAGCCCATCGAACCGCCCCGCGGCTATGCCCACTACCTGGCGGTGATGCAGGCAGCGCGCCCCGCCCAGCCCTACTTCGGCGAAGGCGAAGCGCGCCAGCCCTTTGATAACTGGGCCCGCGAGGTGCTCGCCGCCCACGGCCACTTCCAGCTACTGTGCGCACTCAGAAAAGGCCCCTGGGGCATCGAGGGGCTGAACCCACGCATCGGCCGCGCCCTGCGCCGCGCCGGCTGGCTCAAGGCCAGCGACCTGGAGCTGGAACAGGGCTGGTTCGAGGGCCGCCCGGTGCTCGTCACCCGCAACGACTACGGCCTGGGGCTGATGAACGGCGATATCGGCATCACCCTCGCCGTACCCGAGGCCCGCAGCGCCACCGATTCGCCCGGCCGCACCCTGCTGCGCGTCGCCTTCCCCGCCAGCGACGGCAGCGGCGACATCAAGTGGGTGCTGCCCAGCCGCCTGCAGGCGGTGGAGACCGTCTTCGCCATGACGGTACACAAATCCCAGGGCTCGGAGTTCACCCACACCGCCCTGCTGCTCCCCGATGCCCCCAACCCCATTCTCACCCGGGAGCTGGTCTACACCGGCATCACCCGGGCCAGGCACTGGCTCACCCTGGTCGAGACCGGGCGCGGCCAGCTGCTGGACGCGGTGCAGCGGCGGGTAATGCGGGTGAGCGGGCTGGGCGGAACGTGACGCATGCACTCCTCGCGCTGTATCGCTAACTTGCACTCCCTGTCTTGGGCCGGGCGGCACAGGAGGAGCCCCTACCCCCTGGTATCATGACGCTAGAACCTTCGATCAGAGCCTGACCGGGAGCGCCGCCCTTGTCGTCACCAGCAACGAGATACCCCCTGCACCGGCTGAGCGGTCAGTTCCAGGACCCGGGCCAGGAAGCCGCGTATCGCCTGGACATCGAGCCCAGGGTACGCCTCGAGTCCAGCGTGGCACTCTGCGTGGCGGCCCTGATCTTCGCCATGTTCGCCATCTCCGACTACCACTTCGTCGGCCTGAGCCTGGAGCTCACCCTGCTGCTGGCGATGCGGCTGGTGGTTGCCGCAGCGTGCCTGACGCTGGCCTTCGTGCTCCGACGCCAGGGCAGCTATTTACGCCATGCATGGCTGCATGCCCTGCCGCTCTGGATACTGGCAACGGCCATCATCCTGATCGTGCCCCTGCGCCCCGAGAGCCTTTCCACCCAGGTCAGCGGCGTTGTCGTCGCCACCATGGCGTTCTATCTGCTGATCCCCAATCTGATCCCCGTAGTGGTAGCCGCCAGCCTCTATATGGGCCTGGGCTTTATGGGCGCCGCGCTGATGGTGGCGGAGATTCCCGCGGCACTCGCCCTGCGCCTCATGCTCGTGCTTGTGATGACCAACGCCGTGGGCTTCTTCGCCCTGTTGCGCCTGGAGACGCTGCAGCGCACCCAGTTCGCACTGCTCCAGGAGGAGCGGGTGCAGAACCAGCAGCTTACCGAGGAGATATCGCGCCGCAGGTCGCTGGAAGCCCAGCTGCGCAGCCTCGCCGAGCGGGATGCACTCACGGACCTGGACAGCCGCAGCCACTTCATGCAGCGCGCCGGGGAGCTGCTGCGGCGCGCGCAGGTGGACAGGGCGCCCTTCAGCCTCTTCATGATCGACGCGGACCACTTCAAGACCATCAACGATACCTGGGGGCACAGCCAGGGGGACCGGGTGCTGGCGGCCATCGCGGAGGCCTGCAGGCGCACGCTCCGGCCCCAGGACGTGATCGGGCGCTTCGGCGGCGAGGAGTTCATCGTCGCCCTGCTGGATACCCACCCAAAAGACGCCCAGGTGATAGCGGAGCGGCTGCGGCAGCGCGTTGCCGCACTATCGTTCGATGACGACATGCCCGGGCACCGCCTGGCCGTCACCATCGGCGTCGCCGGGGTTGTCGACGAGGCCACCGACCTGGGCACCCTGATCCAGCGGGCCGACCAGGCCCTCTACGCCGGCAAGCGCGGGGGCCGGAACCGGGTGGAAATGAGTCAGGAAGCTTGACCACCAGCCGCCACGCATCCGCCACTGGCTGGCCCTCTACCCCGGACAAGGCAAGGACAGCTTTCGCCCGATAAATCGGGCTCTTACGGAAGCCCGATGCGATGGCGGAACACCACCCTCCCCTCGATCGCCTCCATCCCTTCCAACGGCCGCTCATAGCTCCACGCCACGTCCTTTTGCTCGCCAAACGAGAAGTAGGTCGCATCGCCCTTGAAGGGGCAGTGGGTCAGGGTGTCGGAGGGGGTCAGCAGGTCCATGCGCACGTCGTCGCGGGGGAGGTACTGCCGCGGCGGGTAGCCGCGTTCGCGCAGTTCGATGGCGCGGGTGGTGTCGGCAAGCTCGGTGCCGTCGATGACCACCCGCACCCGGCGGGCGTGCGGGTGCAGGGTGATACGGGGCTCGGAGGCATCGTCCATGTTCACTCCCTGTGTGCTTTTCCTGATACGTCCCCAGGGTAGCAGCCGGGGACACACCTTTCCCTTCGCCCTCTCCTCAGGCGCTGGCGGCGGGCGCCTGGTCTTCTTCCTCGAGGGGATCCTCCAGCGGCTCGCCCTCCTCGTCCTGGAGCTGGTGGTCGTAGGCCGCCTGGAGGCCGGTATCCTCCTCGGCGGCCTCCTCCTCTTCTGCCTGGGCGATGGCGCCCGGGTAGAAGGGCGAGAGAATGGCCACGAGGATGCCGAGGGCGGCGAACATGGCGAAGGCATCGGCGTAGCCGAAGCCGTCCACCAGAGCGCCGACGGCCGGCGAGCCGGTGGCCTGCCCCAGGGAGACCGCCATGAAGGGCAGCACCGGTCCCATGGAGAGGCGCCCGGGCAGCAGACGAATGCCGGTCATCAGGTAGAGCCCCGTCAGGCTCATGTAGGCCAGGCCGAAGACCAGCGCCGAGAAGGCCGTCAGCAGCGGCTGGTCGGGGCTTGCCGCAAGCAGCGCGAGGCTAGCCGAGAGCATCATCAGCATCAGGGCCTGGGTGATGGGCGGGTTGTTGCGATCGGCCAGGTCGGCGACCACGGCACCGCCGAGACCGGCAATACCCACCGCGAACCAGAGCCAGGCGGTGGCGCTGGGGGGCAGGCCGCCCAGGGTCACCACCAGGTCGGGCGCGAAGATCCAGTAGGCGGCAGAGACGAAGCCCATCAGGAAGGCAAAGAGCGTGAGTCGGATCAGGCGCGACCAGGGCAGCTCGTTGAGCGGCGGCGGTTCCGCCGCGTTGGAGGGCACGATCCGCGAGACCGAGGGCAGGAAGAGCCAGGCGGCGATCACCCCGAGGCCGGCCAGCACGGCGAAGGAGAGGTAGGCGAGGCGCCAGGCGCCGACCATGAACAGCACCGTGGGCACGGCCACGATCACGCCGATGCTGGTCCCCGCGTTCATCACCGAGCTGACGCGCCCGTGCAGCGAGCGCTTGACGATCGCCTGCATGGCCGCCGTCAGCGCGGGCATCATCAGACCGGTGCAGATACCGCAGGCGAACACCCCCGCCCCCAGCATCAGCGGGCCGGTGGCCTGGCTGATCAGCGCCAGACCGGCAACGCCGAAGCTTCCGGATAGCATCGCCGTGTAGCGGGCACCCAGATAGTCGGTGATGAGGGGGGCAACCGCCGTGGCCAGCAGGAAGCTGATCAGCGGCAGCGCACCGATGGTGCCGATCACGGTGGAGGAGAGATCCAGCTCCTCGCGGATCGGCGGCACGAAGAGACCGAAAGCGAAACGGGCGAGCCCGTAACTGATCGCGATCAGCGCAGCCCCGAAAAGCGCGAACCCCGTGCTTGAAAGCTTCATGATGCTACCTCCGCCAGACCGCTAGAGTGGGCGTGCCCGATGCCACACGCCCGATGGCGCGCCGTTGAGCGCGATGGCGTCTCGCCACCCTGCCCCAGCAGCACAGTGTCGACAAGCCGACATCATCATGCCAGCGTTGCGTCGCTCTCAGGGTTCCAGACACGACCTTGCGCTGGGGATTCACGACCCGACACGGCCCTGCCCCTGCGCCAGCGGGCGGCCAACGGCAAGACGCGCGCGGCATGCCGGCCGCGGACGTTGGCGCATTGAATGCGGTGCGGCACGGTGACAGCTCGATGCTGTCGTCGAATCCTTTTGGCTAACGCTCTCCCTGCGCCTTTGGTCGCAATGCGCAATTTTCCCTGCGCGAGCCACAAGAAAATGACCTAGCATTGTAATTAAAAATTACAAATTAAACACAAAATGTCACACAAGAGGGCGCCCCGAGCGGGCGTCCGACTCAAGCGACTCGAAGAGGGCCATCACGATGCCCACCCCCATGTTCACCCCGCTCGCCCCCGACTGGCAGCAGGTCCATGCCGACTGGTGGCTGGACGATCAAGGCAACCATATCCATCTTGTCGTGATCGACGGCGACGCGCTCTACCACTGCCACTTCGCCGGGTCACCGCTGCCGTGGAACGCAGTGGCCACCAGCCTTGACGAGGCCATCGCCGTCTTCGAGGAGGAATGCCGGCGATGAATGCCTACTGGCTGGAGCAGCAGCGGCGCCAGATCAGGATGCCGGCTGCTGCCTGAGCCGATAGAGCACCTTCTCCGGATGCCCGTCATCGTCGGTGTAGACCACGAAGGCCTTGTAGTCATCGAAGAAGGTGCCGGTGAAGAAGATCCACTCGTCGGGGCGGTGGTTGACAATATTGTCCAGCTTGACGTCCTCCTCCTCGAAGAAGTCCTCGCCGGTCAGGGTGATCAGCAGGTCACGGAAGTCGTCCGCGGTGGCTTCCTCGAGCACGAAGTCGGCGGCGACCAGATCGCCGAAGAAGGCGCTCAGGTCCGTGTCGCTGGAGGGGCGCTGAAAGGGCACCAGCTGATCTTCGTGGCGGTAGAAGAAATACTCGCGGGTGCTGCGCCAGCCGCTGTCGTCGGAGCGCGAGGCGAAGGTGTCGTAGTCGTAGCGATAGAGGGTGCGCCGCACGATATCGCTGCTCTCCGGCGTCACGACCGGCTCCACCTCCAGGCGGATATCGTCGCGAAACAGTGCCTTCACCTCGGCCAGCTCCTCCTCGTTGACGGAGGGGGCGGAGGCATCCACCAGGTCGTCACGATCCCAGTCGGCGACGCGCATCTCGGCATCCCGGCTCAGCTCGCCCTCCAGCGTCAGCGCGACCTGGTCATCCTCCAGCGGCTGCTCGTCCATCCCGACCAGGTAGCCATCAAAGGTCAGCCGCCACGCCAGGGTGTCGTCCGACGCCAGCTCGAAGTGGACGCTGCCGGTTTCGGCCAGCACTTCGCCGATGCCCTCGCGACGCTCACCCAGCAACCCCATGGCCATGAAGGTGTCACCATCGATGGCCTCGACCGCCGGGCCGACCAGGGCGGCCTCGCCCTCCACCATCGACGTCTCGGCATGGGGTGTCAGCACCAGGCAGAGATACTGCAGTTCGTCACTGTCGCTTTTAAGCACGACCATGGTGCCGACCACCAGTCCGCTGCTGCTGTCGTTGAACCAGCCCTGGCCATAGGCCCGCCAGCCCTCGTCTCCTCGCTCCCAGGCACCGCTGAGGGGCGGTGCCTTCTCGGGGTCGTCGCTGTCGAGCATGGCGATGATCTCGGCATCGGACACCGCCTCCGGCGGCGGCGAACAGAGCGTCGGATCCACCATCTCGATCAGCATGCCCGCGGGCATGCGTTCCTCGAGCGGGTCGGCGCTGGCTGTCGCGGTGGCCACCACCAGAAGGCCGGTCCCCATCAGGCCGGTGACCCGCCAGGCGGGCATGGGGGAAGGGGCTGAAGACATCATGATAGGCACTCCCTGGTCGTTGGCCACGGGGTGCGTGCCCGTCGGCACGCACCTGCCACCAACCTAGCAGCGAGGCCGGGACGCTTCCCCGTTCATGTAAACGGTATCCTCAGAGCGTGGGTGGCTCCCGAGCTCAGGCGTCGAGGCCATCGGCCAGGGTGCAGTTGCGGCCGGTACGCTTGGCGGCATAGAGCGCGCGGTCGGCCTGGGCCATCATCTGCTCCAGCGCATCGGGCCGGTCATCGCACCGGCGGGCGACCCCAAGGCTGATCGTCATGGCCACCATCAGCGGCGGGGCATCGGCCGACATCGCCACCCGGAAGGGCGTCTCGGCGACCTGCCGACGAAGACGCTCGGCCAGCGCCAGGGCCTGGTCATCCTGGATGTCGCCTAGCAGGATGGCAAACTCCTCGCCCCCCAGGCGCACCAGGCCATCCGCCGGGCGAAGCTCGTGACGGATGCGCTGCACCAGCAGCTGCAGCAGCGCATCCCCGACCAGGTGCCCATGGGTATCGTTGACCTGCTTGAAGTAGTCGATATCGAGCAGGATAAGGTGGCGGGGCAACCTGGCCGGGGCGACCGCCTCCAGGTGCTGCGCCATGCCTCGCCGGTTGAGGGCACCGGTCAGGGCGTCGAGCTGCGACGCCGCCAGCGCCTGCTCCTCGTCCCGCTTGCGCCGGCTGATATCGAGGAGCAGGCCGGCCACCGCCACCGGGTGGCCAAGCTCGTTGCACTGCATCTCGGCAATGATCTCGTGCCAGATCCAGGAGGAATCAGCGAGCCGCAGCCGAACGTCCAGGCGGAACTGGGCGGGCTCGGCACCGCTGCGCAGGCGCCTCAGGCGTGACCAGAGCGTGGCGCGATCCTCGGGGTGGAGACGCGCGAACAGGCGGCGCAGGGGCACCCGCGGATAGGTCTCGGGGTAGCCCAGCACCTGCTTGAGCCCCTGGGAACACCATATCCGCCCGTTGCGCAGGCTGACCTCCCAGACGCCGCAGTCGGCCACCTTGTGGAACAGCTCGATCTGGCGTGAGCGATGGGTCAACTGGTAGCGGTAGAGCGCTGCCGCGATCAGCTGGCCGGCGGCCTCGAGCAGATCGAGGCCGGGGCCCTCCCAGCTGACGGCTCGCTCACAGTCGTCGATGCCCAGGGTTCCCCACCAGAAGCCGTTCACGAAGATGGGGACCGTGGCCATGGAGCGAATCGCCTGGCTCTCGAGATTGGCCCGAAACGGCCCCGGCGACATGGTGGGAACGCAGACGTCATGACACTTCCCCGCCTGGCGCTCCTCGACCAGCCGGCGATAGACGGGATCCTCGAGGGATGAGGAGAAGAAGCGGAAACGGCGCTGGTTCAGCTGTCGATAGCGATCCGAGGGCGCCCATTCAAAGACATAATCCTGAATCACGGCATCGGGCTGCAATTCCAGGAGCTGGAAGACCCAGACACGGCTCGCTCCGGTGGCGGGACCGATCTCGGCCAGCAGCCGGTCGACGCCATCGGCCCAGTGCTCCGCGCTCATCAGGGATTTCCCGCCGCGGCTGAGCGCGGCCAGGCAAGCCGCGATGTCGAGCGGAACCGGCGCCGGCACGGAGGGGGGCGACGTTACGGTGCGGGCAGGTTGACCTGGCATCGAGCGCGCTCCCTGGGCTGATTGGCTTTGCCAGCATCGTCGATACCGACCGGGATGCCAAGTCTGCCTGAGGCCAAGGACTCAACGCAGCGGTCGCCCTATCGGGCAGGGCTATCGGCAGGCATTGCGACAGCTACCGCGAGATATGCCACCCTGTGCTGGGAGTGCCCCGTCGCCCGGCGACAGGCTATCTTCAAGGTTCCCCCTACCGGAAAGGAGTGCCCCCATGAGCAACAGGGAAGCCTACGAGCAGAAGCTGAAGGCCAGGCTGGACGAGTGGCAGGCCGAGATCGACAAGCTGCGGGCTCGGGCCAAGGGTGCCGAGGCAGATGCCCGCATCGAGAGAGAGAAGGAGGCCGAGCGCCTCGAGGCGAAGCGCGAGGAGATGCGCCAGAAGCTCAAGGAGATGCGTGAGGCCGGAGATGACGCCTGGGACGATCTCCGGGACGGCGCCGAGCAGGCCTGGAAGTCCTTCAGCGAGTCGTTCGAGAAGGCCCGCGACCGCTTCAAGTAGTCACCCCCCCCTTCCCCCGGACGCCGGCGTCTGGCGCCCGGGGGCATGTCGCTTGACCGCTGCCCCGTCGGGTAGTGAGATGGCCCCTGGCGCCCAGGGCGCCGCTGCCCGCTCCCTGCCAAGAGGCCTACATGCGCAAGATCCTGCTCGTCGATAACGGCTCCCTGCGGGCCCAGGCCACGCTCAACCTGCGCCGCCTGGCTCGGGCACTCGGCCAGGCCACCGGCCAGGAAGTCGAGCCCGTCTCCCTGCTGCACTCCTACAAGATTCCCGCAGAGCAGCTCGAGGGCAAGAAGGCGGTATCGCTGGGGCCGCGGGCCCAGCAGCTGGCAGACGAGGGGGTGACCGAGCTGGTGATCCTGCCCTTCTTCTTCGGACCCAGCCAGGCGCTGACCCGCTACCTGCCGGAGCGTCTGGCCGAGGTGCAGGCGAACTATCCGCAGCTCTCCGTGAAAGTGGCGCTGCCGCTGGTGGACAGCCAGGCGCCCGTCGACCTGCGCCTGGCGCGGCTGCTGGCCGACAACGTGCGCGAACGGATGGCAGGCCTGTCGCGACCCCGAGTGGTACTGGTCGATCACGGCAGTCCGATCCCCGAGGTCACGGCGGTGCGCAACTACCTGGCCGGCCAGCTCAGCGCGCTGCTCGGCGAGGAAGTCAGCTGCGTCACCTTTGCCTCCATGGAACGTCGGGACGGCGAGGCCTATCGCTTCAACGAGCCGCTGCTGGTCGACCTGCTGGCCTCGAAGAGCATGGCCGGCAGCGAGATCATCCTGGCCATGCTGTTCCTTTCCCCCGGGCGCCACGCCGGTGAAGGCGGCGATATCGCCGAGATCTGCGCGCAGGCGATGGCGAACGCTTCCGGCCTGCGCATCACCACCACGCGGCTGGCGGGCGAGCACGACGGCATCCTGGCGATTCTCGCCACCCG
>PUOM01000150.1 GCA_003552795.1 Halomonas sp.
CGCGGTGGTGGAAGCCAACGGCGAGGGCGAGTTTGGCATCATCACCGAGCGCGACCTGGTGCGCTTCATCGCCCACTACCCGGGCAATACCCCGGTGGGGCGGCTGGCCAGCCGTCCGCTGATCACCATCGGCCGGGATGACACCCTGATTCACGCCCGGGACCGGCTGATCGACCTGCGCCTGCGCCATCTGGCGGTGCTCGACGCCGGGGGTGAGGTGGTCGGGCTGGTGGGCTTTCGCGACATGCTGGCCGGGGCCGAGCGGCTCTACGTCGAGGATCTGCGCCGGGCCCTGGAGCAGCGCGACCAGGCCCTGGCACGCTCCCGCCAGAACCTGCAGATGGCCGAGCGGGTGATCGACGCCTCCCTGGAGGGGATCATCATCACCGACCCCGAGGGGCATATCGAATACGTCAACCCCACCTTCTGTCAGGTGACGGGCTATACCACCGAGGAGGTGATCGGACGCACCCCGGCGCTGCTCTCCTCGGGGCGCCACGACGCCGCCTTCTACCGCGCCATGTGGCACGAGCTGGATACCCACGGCTACTGGCGCGGCGAGATCTGGAATCGGCGCAAGGGCGGGGCGCTCTATCTGGAGCGGCTGACCATCACCGCCGTCACCGACGACGCGGGGGCGGTCACCCACTACGCGGCGCTGTTCACCGACATCACCCTGATCCGCGAGAACGAGGAGCGGGTGCGGCGGCTGGCCTACTATGACCCGCTCACCCGCCTGCCCAACCGCCGCCTGCTCGAGGACCGCCTGGCGCTGGCCATCCGCCATGCCCACCGCCAGCAGCAGGGGCTGGCACTGATCTTCATCGACCTGGACCACTTCAAGCAGGTCAACGACACCCTGGGGCACGCCGTGGGCGACGAGCTGCTGCTGCAGGTAGCCCAGCGCCTGCAGGCGCGGCTGCGCGAGGATGACACTCTGGCTCGGCTGGGCGGCGACGAGTTTCTGGCCCTGCTGCCGGAGGTGAAGGCGGTCGACGAGGCGACCCGGGTGGCCCGACGGCTGATCGAGGCCATTCGCGAGCCCTTCCAGATCGACGACAACAGCTTCCGGATCGGCTGCAGCCTGGGCATCAGCCTCTACCCCGAGGATGGCGACAGCCCCGAGGCCCTGGTGCGCAACGCCGACACCGCCATGTACCGCGCCAAGCGCGAGGGGCGCAACACCTATCGGCTGTTCCGCGCCGAGATGAACGACCACGACAGCCGGCTGCTGGCCATGGAGAGTGCCCTGCGCGATACCGTGGAGAGCGGTGCGGGCCTGGCGGTGCACTACCAGCCGCTGGTCTCCCGCGAGAGCGGCGCGGTGCAGGACGCCGAGGCCCTGCTGCGCTGGGAGCACCCCGACTTCGGCAGCGTTTCGCCGGGGGTCTTCATCCCCATGGCGGAGCGCTCCGGCCTGATCATCCCCCTGGGGCGCTGGGTCATGGAGCGGGTGGCCCGCCAGCTGTGCGAGTGGCGCGAGGCGGGGCTCGCCCCGCCCCGGGTGGCCATCAACCTCTCGGCCAGCCAGTTCTGGCAGCGCGATCTGGTTGCGCAGATCCGCACCCTCTTCGCCGACTACGCCCTGCCGCCCGGCCAGATCGGCTTCGAGCTCACCGAGAGCGTGCTGCTCGACCGCCAGCAGGAGGCGGTGGCCGTGCTCGAGGCCCTGCGCGCGCTGGGCTGTCGCGTCGCCATCGATGACTTCGGCACCGGCTACTCGTCGCTCAGCTATCTGCAGGACCTGCCGCTGACCACCCTCAAGGTGGATCGCCGCTTCGTGCAGCGGCTCACCGGCGATGACGGCGAGCGGCGCGGCAGCGCGGCCATCGTCGCCGCCGTCACCGGCCTGGCCCATGAGCTGGGCCTGCGCGTGGTGGCGGAAGGGGTGGAGACCGAGGCGCAGCTCGCGGCCCTGGCCCGCTACCCGGTGACCCTGATCCAGGGCTATCTCACCGGCCGGCCGGCGGATGCCGCGACCTTTGCCGAGCGCTACCTTCGGGGGGCGCAGCCTCAAGTCGGGGCGATGCCGGACGATAATCCTTAACACGGCCGACAGCCTCGCCGCCGGCGCTCGGCCTGCCGCGACGAACGAGCAAAAAAACATTACGATATTCAGCCTAATGGCACTAACTTCCTAGTCGACAGGGTGACAACCTTGTACACGTTGCCGGGTGTGAGCCCGGACCGGGCCAGGACTGTTCTCACAAGGAACCAAGGTGATGGGAAAGGAAAGTGCGGATCGGCAGGGGGAGCAGGGGGCAATGGCGGGGCGGGTCGGCGGCTTGCAGGGGCCCTCCGGGTCCATGAGCCACAGAGACCAGCTGCGCCTGATGGCCACCGCCTTCGAGACCGGCCAGGCCACCATCATCACCGATGCTCGGCTGCGCATTCAGCGAGTCAACCGGGCGTTCACCCGCATCACCGGCTTCAGCTCCGACGACGTGCTGGGCAGGACGCCGCAGCTGTTCAAGTCCGGCCGCCACGGGCCGGAGTTCTACGCGCGGCTGTGGGAAACGCTGAAGAAGAACGGCCACTGGCAGGGCGAGATCTGGAATCGCAACAGGCGCGGCGAGATCTACCCGGTGTGGCAGTCCATCACGGCGGTGGAAGGGGACGACGGTGAGGTGCGCCACTACGTCTCGGTGTTTCACGACATTGCCGAGCGCAAGCGCATCGAGCAGACGCTGACGCGAGAGGCGGGACGCGACCATCTGACCGGCGCCGCCAATC
>PUOM01000331.1 GCA_003552795.1 Halomonas sp.
ATCAACCCCTTCGACCACGGCTCCAGCGGCTACACCGACGTGATGAAGACCGCGGCGCTCAAGCAGGCCCTGGACAAGCACGGCTTCGATGCCGCCTTCGGCGGCGCCCGCCGCGACGAGGAGGCGAGCCGCGCCAAGGAGCGGGTCTTCTCCTTCCGCGACAGGTTCCACCGCTGGGACCCCAAGAACCAGCGCCCGGAGCTGTGGAACCTCTACAACGCCCGGGTCAACAAGGGCGAGTCGATCCGCGCCTTCCCGCTCTCCAACTGGACCGAGCTGGATATCTGGCAGTACATCTATCTGGAGTCGATTCCCATCGTCCCGCTCTACCTGAGCGCCCCGCGCCCGGTGGTGGAGCGCGACGGCATGCTGGTGATGGTCGACGACGAGCGCCTGCCCCTGGCCGAGGGGGAAGTCCCCGAGGAGAAGTGGGTGCGTTTCCGCACCCTGGGCTGCTACCCGCTCACCGGGGCGGTGGAGTCCACCGCCGCCACCCTGCCGGAGGTCATCCAGGAGATGCTGCTGACCCGCACCAGCGAACGCAGCGGCCGCGCCATCGACCACGACCAGGCCGGCTCCATGGAGAAGAAGAAGCGGGAGGGGTACTTCTGACGCGCCGGAGGCGCGTCAGCGAGCTTGAAGCTTGAAGAGCGGCGCTTCGCGCCTGGAAGCTGGAAGAAACCCCGTCTATTCCTGGGCTAGCCTTTACCTCCAGGAGTGGCCAAGGGGGGGAAGGTATGGACTTCGAAAAGCTACAGGTGTGGAAGCGCTCGGCCAGGCTGTCGGCAGAGCTCTACAAGGCGATGAGTGACCTGCGTGATTTTGGCTTCAAGGATCAGATGACTCGCTCAGGACTGTCAGTACCCAGCAATATCGCCGAGGGCATGACGCGCGGGTCCCCCAAGGACAAGAAGCACTTCCTGCTGATTGCCAAGGGATCATGTGCCGAGCTGAGAACACAGATCTATATCGGCATGGATATCGGGTATGTCGATAAAGCTTGCGGGACCCGATGGATACAGGAAACGAGGGAGATTGCCGCGATGCTCTCCGGGCTGATCGGCAAACTCAGCAACGAATGAATCGGCTGTGAGGCAGAGAGGCTGGGGTTCTTCCAGCTTCAAGCTTCCAGCTTCCAGCTATAGGTGTGTTATGGCACATGCGTCGGAATTGATTTCGGAAGATATCGAAGCCTACCTCCACGAGCACGAGAACAAGGATCTGCTGCGCTTCATCACCTGCGGTAGCGTGGATGACGGCAAGTCGACCCTGATCGGCCGGCTGCTGCACGACTCCAAGATGATCTTCGACGACCAGCTCGCCGCCATCACTCGGGACTCGAAGACGGTCGGCACCACCGGCGAGGAGGTCGATCTGGCCCTGCTGGTGGACGGCCTGCAGTCGGAGCGCGAGCAGGGCATCACCATCGATGTCGCCTACCGCTTCTTCTCCACCGACAAGCGCAAGTTCATCATCGCCGATACCCCGGGGCACGAGCAGTACACCCGCAACATGGCCACCGGGGCCTCCACGGCGAGCCTGGCCATCATCCTGATCGATGCCCGCTACGGGGTGCAGACCCAGACCCGTCGCCACAGCTTTATCGCCGATCTGCTGGGTATCCAGCACCTGGTGGTGGCGGTCAACAAGATGGACCTGGTGGACTACTCCCAGGCGCGCTTCGACGAGATCGTCACCGAGTACCAGGCCATCGCCGAGAAGCTGCAGGCCCGCGACATCCGCTTCGTGCCGCTCTCGGCGCTCAAGGGCGATAACGTGGTCAACAGGAGCGAGGCCCTCGCCTGGCATGAGGGGCCGGCCCTGCTGGAGCTGCTCGAGAGCGTCGAGATCAGCCGCGATCGCAACCTGACCGACCTGCGCCTGCCGGTGCAGATCGTCAACCGCCCCAACCTGAACTTTCGCGGCTATGCCGGCACCCTGGAGGCGGGCGTGCTGCGCCCGGGCCAGGCGATCAAGGTGCTGCCCTCGGGCAAGCGCTCCAGCGTGGAGCGCATCGTGACCTGGGACGGCGATCTCGAGGTGGCCTGGCCGGGTCAGGCGATCACCGTGACCCTGGCCGACGAGCTGGATATCTCCCGGGGCGACTGGATCGTGGCCGCCGACGCCGAGCTGGCCGGCTCCCACGCCTTCGAGGCGGACATCGTCTGGATGCACGAGCAGCCCCTCGACCCGGGTCGCCAGGTGGATATCCGCCTGGCGGGGCGCTCGGTGGCGGGGCAGGTGGAGGCGATCCATCACCAGGTGGACGTCAACACCCTGGCGCACCACCCGGCCGAGCGGCTCGAGCTCAACGCCATCGCCCGCTGCCGGGTGGCGCTCACCGCCGAGGTGGCGCTGGACGACTACGCCACAAGCCCCGGGACCGGCAGCTTTATCGTCATCGACCGGCTGACCAACGTCACCCTGGGCGCGGGCATGATCCGCCGCGTGGTCGAGGGCGAGGCGGCAAGCCCCGGCGAGGTGGACTGGGCCGGCTTCGAGCTCGAGCTCAACGCCCTGGTGCGCAAGTACTTCCCCCACTGGGAGGCGAAGGATCTTGGCGAGCTGCTCAAGCGCTGACCTTGCCGCTTGCTCTCTCGCGCCCCGAAGCCCCGCTGAACTATAGCGGGGCTTCGCTTTGCGTTACCTTGAGGTCATCAAGGAGGCCTGTCATCGGATGGGGGAGCTCAGGATGCTGCACTTTATCACCCGGCCGATGAAACGCGACCGCGGCCGCGGCGGTCTCGTGGTCCACCCCTACCGCGGCTATGGCTCCCGGCGGGAAGCCTTCCTGATGGGGCGGGTGTTCCGCGAGGCCGCCCTGGGGCGGCGGATCCCTCACCATGGCCTGCTGCGCGACATGGCGGACGTGGTGCGCCGCATCGCGCGGCGCGGAGTGCCCGGCGTCCGGGTGGAGGCGAGCCTGGGCGCCAACCGCGCCACCGCGACCACCGATAGCGACGGCTTCTTCGACATTCACCTGCCTCTCGAGACGCCGCTGCCGGAGGGGGGCTCCTGGCATCAGGCCCAGCTGCGGGTGATCCGGGGCGAGGAGCGGGTGCACTGCCACGCCGAGGTCTATGTCCCGCCGCCGGAGACCGATCTGCTGGTGATCAGCGATATCGACGATACGGTGATGGTGACCGGTGTCGCCGACGGGCTGCGCATGCTCTATCGGCTGTTCGTGCAGAAGGCGCACCAGCGCACCGCCTTTCCGGGCGTGGCCTCGCTCTATCGGGCGCTGCACGTCGGTGCCGAGGGCGAGGCCAGGCGCCCGATCCTCTACGTCTCGCGGGGGCCCTGGGAGATCTACGAGATGCTCGAGGGCTTCTTCCAGCTCAACCGCATCCCGGTGGGGCCGATCCTGTTCCTGCGCGAGTGGGGGCTCTCCTGGCGCCACCCCTGGCCGCGCCCCGCCCAGGACCACAAGCATGATCTGATCACCCGCATGCTGACGATGATGGCAGAGCTCCCCTGCGTGCTGATCGGCGACAGCGGACAGCAGGACCCCGAGGTCTATACCCGCATCGTCAAGGAGCACCCCGGTCGGGTGAAGGCGATCTACATTCGCCGGGTCGACCGCAAGCCCGACCGTGAGCGCGCCATCGCGCGGCTGCGCCAGGAGCTGGCGGGCAGCGACTGCGAGCTGATCCTGGCCGCCGACAGCGCCGCCATGGCGGCTCACGCCTGCCGGCACGGATGGATCTCCCGGGCCGACCTCTCGGCGGTGCGCCAGGCCTGCGTCGATGAAGGGGGGAGCGATGGCGGGGAGTGAAACCGGCTCTGGTAGTCTGTGTCCAACGCATCACAGCCGAACCGGAGCCATCCCCCGATGATCGTTATCGCCATTGTCCTGCTGCTGGCCATCTTCCTGCTGCCCAACCTCTGGGCCCAGTGGGTCATCAAGCGTCACGCCCGCGGGCGCGACGACTACCCGGGCACCGGGGCGGAGCTGGCCGACCATCTGCTGCGCCGGCTGGGCATCGAGGGGGTCAAGGTGGAACCCACCGACCACGGCGACCACTACGACCCGGAGGCGCGCCGGGTGCGGCTCTCGCCGGAGGTCTATGGAGGGCGCTCGCTCACCGCGGTGACGGTGGCGGCCCACGAGGTGGGTCACGCCATCCAGCACCATCAGGGCTATGCGCCGCTGCTGGCCCGCAGCCGGCTGGTCGGAGTGGCCCAGCAGGCCGAGAAGCTCGGCGCGGTGCTGATGATGGCCGCTCCCTTCCTCTTCGTGCTCACCCGCCTGCCCGGGGGGCTGGCCATCGTGGTGGCGGCGGCGGTGATCAGCTTCGGCACCGCGGCGCTGGTGCATCTGGTGACCCTGCCGGTGGAGTTCGATGCCAGCTTCCAGCGCGCCCTGCCGCTGCTCAAGGAGTATATCCCGCCCTACGACATGCCCGGCGCCCGCCACGTGCTCACCGCCTGCGCCTTCACCTATGTGGCGGCCTCATTGGCCAGCATCCTCAACCTGGGGCGCTGGCTGGTGATTCTCCGGAGGTAGGGACCCTGAGGCCTCCCCACGGATAGCCGAATAAAATCAACTGCCTGTCGGTATCTCTGCGCGACTTTACCGGCGTTGGCGGACCCCGCAGGGGCGACCTCGGCGCCTGTTGAGGCGAACCTGCCGCCAACGCCTAGAAAAATCTGGGGATTCCCCAGGGCCTGCCCCCTTGGCGGCGGGTGACTTAACCGGGCCGGTTGGCGATAACCACGGCGCGGCGCGGGGCGGGGTAGCCCTCCCGGGTCTGCGTCGGGTCCTCGGGGTCGAGGAAGTCGGCCAGGGACTGAAAGGTCATCCAGTCGGTGGCGCGCTGCTCGTCCGTGGTGGTCACCGCCTCGTCCACCACCCGCACGTCGGTAAAGCCGCAGCGCGCAAGCCACTGGCAGAGCGCGGCGGACGAGGGCAGGAAGTAGACGTTGGGCATGGCGGCGTAGCGCTCGCCCGGGAGCAGCACTCGGGTCTCGTCGCCCTCGACGACGAGGGTCTCCAGCACCAGCTCGCCGCCGGGGCGCAGGGCCGCCTTGAGCTGGGCCAGGTGCTCCAGGGGCGAGGGGCGGTGGTAGAGCACTCCCATGGAGAAGACCGTATCGAAGAAGCCGAGGCCCTCGGGGACCGCCTCGATGCCCACCGGCAGGAAGTGGGTGCGGCCGCCGTCGGCGTCGCCGACGAAGTGGCGCACCGCCTGGAACTGCCAGAAGAATCGCGGCGAGGGATCGATCACCAGCACAAAGGCCGCACCGGCGCCGGCCATGCGCCAGCCGTGGTAGCCGCTGCCGCCGCCCACGTCCAGCACCCTCCTGCCGGCCAGCGGCGCCAGATGGGGCGCCACCCGCTGCCACTTCCAGTCGGAGCGCCACTCGGTGTCGATGTGAATGCCGCCAAGCCGGTAGGGCCCCTTGCGCCAGGGGGCGAGCTTTCTCAGCAGGTTCTCGGCCTGGCGGCGCCGGCTGTCGTCGAGCTCGACCTCGACGCTGACGGTGTCGTCGTCGAGCCTGACCTGGCGGTTATCCGGCAGGGAAGGCAGCTTGGCCACCGCCTTCTCCCAGGCGGGCAGGTCGCCGTAGCGCTGGCGGTCGAGGCCTTGGCTGAGCTGCTCGGGCAGGCGGGCCAGCCAGGCATCCAGGCCCTGGTCGATGAAGGCGTGATAGAGGTCGCGATGGAGAGTGGTGCTCATGGGCTCGCCGAAAATCTCTAGAAGGTGGACCAGCCGCTGGCCTCCATCAGGCGGTAGCGCCAGTAGCGCCAGGCGGTGGCGTCATCGTGGGCCTGGAAGGGACGGCTGTGGTATTCGCCGCGGCGATTATGCCAGTAGCGGGCGAAGCTTTCTTGCGCCTGGCGGATCACCGGGTGATCGTCGGGGGCGTCGAGCTGGACGTTGGCCTCGTAGTTGTTGTCGTCGAGGCTGCGCCGGCTGAGGTTGGCCGAGCCGAGCAGCAGCACCGCCGCGCGCTCGCCGCCGTGGCGCAGCAGCCACTTGCCGTGGGCGTGGGCCCGGGCGTCGCCGTTCCAGCGGATCGCCAGCCCTCGGCGGGCCAGCTCGCGGGCCGTCTGCCGGTTGGGGATGCCGGGGCTGGCGCGCCCGAAGTGGCTCTCGTTGGGGTCGAGCAGCAGGCGCAGCGTCACGCCGCGGCGATGGGCGTCGAGCAGGGCGCGGATCACCCGGCGGTGGGCCAGGTAGTAGGCGCACAGCGCCAGGGTCTCGCCGGGCCGGGCGTCTTCGAGGGTGGCCAGCAGGACATCGCGAATGGCGCCCTCGGTGAGCAGCCGCAGGCGGGGCAGGGGGAGGTCGGGTTCGGCCGGCGGCGGCGCGGGGCAGTGCGGCAGGGGGGCGATGCCCGACTGGCGGGCCAGGGCCAGCTCGCTGTGCAGCAGGTCCAGGGCCGCGGGGCCGGCCAGGCGCAGGGCAGCGTTGCGGTAGTCGTGGCTGGCGCTGTCGGCATTGGCGGAGCTTACCATCGCCCGCCAGCCGTCGCCCTGGTCCACCACCAGGGTCTTGCGGTGGTTGGCGTTGAGGTTGAGCAGCGTCAGATAGGTGCGCAGGGTGACGCGGCCCGAGCCCAGAGGGTTGGGCAGCCAGCCGCCCCGGGGCGAGTTGCCCAGCGCCCGGAAGAGCAGGCGCCACAGGGCCGTCCAGGTCGGGTTGGGGTCGCGACCCGGGGTCAGGTCGCAGGTCGCCACGCGAATGCCGGCCCGGCGCAGCGCCTCGAGCTGGGGGGCGGGACGCCCGCCGTAGCAGCGGTTGATGGGGTCCACCAGCACCAGGGCCTCGAGATCGGGCACCTGGCGCCGGCGACGGATCAGGGCCGCGCAGAGCGAGCGCCCCAGGGGGCCGTCGTCGAGGATGAAGAGGTCCACGACCACCAGGCGGCGGGCCTGGGCGATCAGGCGCTGCCACTCGGCGAGGATGCACTGACGCTGCTGCCATCGCCCCTGCTCGTCGAGGAAGGTCTCGTCCAGCAGCAGCTCGAGCCCTTCGGCGCCGCGCCAGGGGCCGGCCACGTGGAGCCCCGCGGGCAGGGGCTTGCGGCTGTGCCACCAGGCGGTCGCCAGCCAGGCGGCGAGAGCCACCAGCAAGAGACCGCCGAGCCATGCGTTCATGGACCCTCCCGGCCTCGCCGGGTCACTCCTTGAAGGCGATCAGCGAGGCGAAGTTGAGGTACTGGAACCAGGTCAGGCTGCGCGGGAAACCGGCCCGGGCCAGGCGGGCGTGGTGGCCCTCCAGGCTGTCGGGCACCAGCACGTTCTCCAGCGAGGTGCGCTTCTGGCTGATCTCCAGCTCGCTGTAGCCGTTGGCCCGCTTGAAGTCATGATAGCGCTCCACGCGCCAGGCGTTCTCCTGCTCGTCCTCGGCCACCACCTTCTCCGAGAGCACCAGCACCCCGCCGGGCTCCAGGGCCGCGAAGAGCCGAGCCATGAGCGCTTCGCGATCCTCGGGGGGCAGGAACTGCAGGGTGAAGTTGAGCAGGATCATGCCGGCGGGGGCGTAGTCGAGGGTGCGGATATCGCCCTCGATCACCTCCATGGCGTGGTCGGGGCACTCCGCGGCCAGGGTCTCCCGGGCCTGGGCCACCATGGCCGGCGAGAGGTCCACGCCCTCGTAGCGGAAGGCCTCCGGAGGCAGCTGGCCGGCCAGCGCCAGGCCGCCGGCCCCCAGCGAGCAGCCCAGGTCGTAGACCCGGGCGCCGTGGCGCAGGTGGCGGCCGGCGATCAGCCCCAGCATGCCCAGCACCTGCCCGTAGCCGGGCACCGAGCGGCGGATCATGTCGGGGAAGCAGGCCACGACCCGCTCATCGAAGGAGAAGCGCGCGACCCGGTCCAGGGGTGTGGAAAAGATCGCGTCACGGTAAGATGCATCACTCATGATCAGGCCAGAAATGCGGGAACGGGCGCCATTCTACGCGTGCCGCTCTGACCCTGCACCCGCCGGGCTTCAAGGAGGATCTATGATCGATCAGAGCGACGCCTGGCGTGAGCTCGAGACTCACGCCAGGGCCCTGGGCCGCCGCCATCTGCGCGACCTGTTCGACGAGGCGTCGGACCGCCAGGCGCGCTTCACTCGTCGTGCCGCCGGCCTGACCCTGGACCTCGCCAAGCAGCGCTGTTCCGCCGAGACCCTGGCGCACCTGCTGGCACTGGCCGAGCAGGCGGATGTGCCCGGGGCGATCCAGCGGCTGCTGGGGGGCGAGCGGGTCAACCTCAGCGAGAATCGCCCGGCGCTGCACACGGCCCTGCGCCTGCCCGAAGGCGCCTCCCTGGTGGTGGAGGGCGAGGACCTGGTGCCCGGCGTGCATCGCACCCTCGAGCGCATGGAGGCGATGGTCGACCGCTTCCACAGCGGCCAGTGGCGCGGCGCCACCGGCAAGGCCATCCGTCACGTGATCAACCTCGGCGTCGGCGGCTCGGACCTGGGGCCGCTGATGGTGACCCATGCGCTCTCCGACTATCGGCTGCGCGACGTGCACCAGGTGGAGGTTCACTTCGCCTCCACCATGGACGGTTCCCAGCTGGCCGACTGCCTGGCCCGCCTCGACCCGGAGGCCACGCTCTTCGTGCTCTCGTCGAAGTCCTTCACCACCATCGATACGCTCTCCAATGCCCGCACCGCCCGGGACTGGCTGATGGCGCGCCTGGAGGGCGAGGAGGGCGTCGATGCCGAGCTGGTGATGCGCCAGCACTTCATCGGCGTCTCGGCGAGCCCCGAGAAGATGGCCGAGTGGGGCATTGCCCCCGCGCACCAGCTCGAGTTCTGGGAGTGGGTCGGCGGCCGCTATTCGCTGTGGGGCGGCATCGGCCTGCCCATCGCCCTGGTGGTGGGCATGCAGGGCTTCCGGGAGCTGCTGGCCGGGGCCCACGCCCTGGACGAGCACTTCCGCACCGCGGCGCTGGCCGACAACCTGCCGGTGCTGCTGGCCCTGGCGGGGATCTGGAACGTCAACTTCCTGGATATCCGCGCCCACTCCATCCTGCCCTACGACGGTCGGCTGGAGTATTTCGCCGCCTACCTCGAGCAGCTCGAGATGGAGTCCAACGGCAAGTCGGTGACGGCCGAGGGGCACGAGGTGAACTACTCCACCTGCCCGGTGCTCTGGGGTCAGCTCGGGCCCAACGCCCAGCACGCCTTCTACCAGCTGCTGCATCAGGGCACCCAGGCGGTGGAGTGTGATTTCATCGCCCCCCTGCGGCGTTACGACGAGGTGGAAAACGAGGCGACCCGCCGGCATCTCAAGGAGCAGCATCGCCTGACCCTGGCCAACTGCTTCGCCCAGTCGCGGCTGCTGGCGCTGGGCGACGACGCCATCGACGAGCCGGGGGAGCGTCCCGGGCACAAGCGCTATCGCGGCAACCAGCCCTCCACCACCCTGCTGCTCGACGAGCTGACCCCGGCCACCCTGGGCGCCCTGATCGCGCTCTACGAGCACAAGGTGTTCGTCCAGGCGACGATCTGGGGCATCAACCCCTTCGATCAGTGGGGGGTGGAGCTGGGCAAGCAGATCGCCGGCGAGACCCAGCGCATCCTCGAGAGCCATCAGGGCCTGGAGAGCATGGACGCCTCCACCCGGGCGCTGATCGAGGCGGCCTGGGCGGCGGAGGCGCGATGATTGTGGGCGTCCCGTGCCCCTGCGGGGTCAGACCCCGGCGGCGTCGAATCCGCTCGCAAGGCGCACCATGACGGGCTCCGTGATTTGGCCGGGGTCTGACCCCGCAGGGTCCGCAGGGCAGGCCCCGGGGCAGCGGGTGCTGGCTGTCCATACAGGGTTTGCGTTATGCTGAGCGCCTCCTGCCCGGTGACGCCGGCCAGCGGGGTGCTCTACCTGCACGGCTTCAACAGCGGTGTCGGCTCGCCCAAGGCGGTCTGGGTGCGCGAGGTCTGTGCCCATCTGGGCCTGCCCTGCGTGACGCCCCAGCTGCCCCATCGCCCCGCCGCGGCCCTGGCGCTGGCCGAGTCGCGGCTCGCCGAGCTGGGCCCCGCGCCGCTCGTGGCCGGCAGCTCCCTGGGGGGCTTTCTGGCCACCTGCCTGGCCGAGCGCCACGGCCTGCCGGCGGCGGTGATCAACCCGGCGGTGGCCCCGGCGGCCCTGGTGGCCGACTGGGTCGACGAGGTCTTCGTCAACGACCATACCGGCGAGCGCTTCACGGTGGGCAGGGCGCACCTGGCGGAGCTCGAGGCGCTGACGCCCCAGCGGATCACCGCCCCGGCGCGCTATCTGCTGCTGCTGGGCAGTGCCGACGAGGTGCTCGATCCGGCGCAGGCCTTCGCCTTCTATCGCGGTGCGCGAACCCTGCTGCACCCGGGGGGCGACCACGGCTTCGCGGTGCTGGCCCGACACCTGCCGGCCCTGCTGGCCCACGGCGGCCACGCCCTGTCACCTACCTGGCAGCCACGACCACACAAGGAATCGGACGTCCCATGACGCAATACAGTGCCAGCTCGATCGAGGTGCTTTCCGGCCTGGAGCCGGTGCGCAAGCGCCCGGGCATGTATACCGACACCAGTCGCCCCAACCACCTGATTCAGGAGGTGGTGGACAACAGCGTCGACGAGGCCCTGGCCGGCCATGCCGGCCGGGTCAGCGTGCGGCTGTTCGAGGATGGCGGCATCGAGGTGTCGGACGACGGCCGCGGCATGCCCATCGATATCCATCCGGAGCACGGCGTCTCCGGGGTGGAGCTGATCCTCACCCGGCTGCACGCCGGCGGCAAGTTCTCCAGCGCCAGCTACAAGTTCTCCGGCGGCCTGCACGGCGTCGGTGTCTCGGTGGTCAATGCGCTCTCCCGGCGCCTCGAGGTGGAGGTGCTGCGCGACGGCGCCCGCCACGCCGTGGCCTTCGAGCACGGCGAGCCGGTGTCGAAGCTGGCGGTGATCGGCAGCGTGGGCAAGCGCCATACCGGCACGGTGCTGCGCTTCTGGCCCGAGGCGAGCTATTTCGACAGCCCGCGCCTGGCGGTGGGGCGGCTCAAGCATCTGCTGCGCGCCAAGGCGGTGCTCTGCCCGGGGCTCAAGGTGACCCTGATGGAGGCCGACGGCACCCAGAGCGAGTGGCAGTACGAGGACGGCCTGCGCGACTACCTGGCCCAGGCCACCGACGGCTACGAGGTGCTGCCCCAGTCGCCCTTCGTCGGCCACTTCGCCGACGAGGAGCAGGGGGTGGACTGGGCGATCCAGTGGCTGCCCGAGGGGGGCGAACCGCTGCTGGAGAGCTACGTCAACCTGATCCCCACGCCCCAGGGCGGCACCCATGTCAACGGCCTGCGCGCCGGCCTGCTCGAGGCGCTGCGCGAGTTCTGCGAGTACCGCAACCTGCTGCCCCGGGGCGTCAAGCTTACCGCCGAGGATCTCTGGGAGCGGGTCAGCTATGTGCTCTCGGTGAAGATGCTCGACCCCCAGTTCGCCGGCCAGACCAAGGAGCGCCTCTCCTCGCGCACCGTGGCGGCCTTCGTCTCCGGAGTGGTCAAGGACGCCTTCTCGCTGTGGCTCAACCACCACGTGGACCAGGCCGAGGCGCTGGCCGAGCTGGTGATCAATGCCGCCCAGCGCCGCCAGAAGAGCGCCAAGAAGGTGGCGCGCAAGAAGGTCACCTCGGGCCCGGCGCTGCCCGGCAAGCTGGCCGACTGCTCCGGCCAGGATCCGGCGGCCAGCGAGCTGTTCCTGGTGGAGGGCGACTCCGCCGGGGGCAGCGCCAAGCAGGCGCGCAACCGCGAGAGCCAGGCGATCCTGCCCCTGCGCGGCAAGATACTGAACACCTGGGAGGTGGAGTCCCACGATATCTACGGCTCCCAGGAGGTCCACGATATCGCCGTGGCCGTGGGCATGGACCCGGGCAGCGACGATCTGACCAAGCTGCGCTACCACAAGATCTGCATCCTCGCCGACGCCGACTCCGACGGCCTGCATATCGCCACGCTGCTGTGCGCGCTCTTCGTGCGCCACTTCCCGGCGCTGGTGGATGCCGGCCACGTCTTCGTGGCCATGCCGCCGCTCTACCGCATCGATCTGGGCAAGGAGGTGCACTATGCCCTGGACGAGAGCGAGAAGGCGGCGATCCTGCGCCGGCTGGAGGGCAAGCGCGGCACGCCGAACGTGCAGCGCTTCAAGGGCCTGGGCGAGATGAGCCCGCTGCAGCTGCGCGAGACCACCATGGCGCCGGACACCCGCCGCCTGGTGCAGCTCACCCGCGAAGTGGGCGACGGCACCATGGAGATGATGGACATGCTGCTGGCCAAGAAGCGCGCCGGCGACCGCAAGAGCTGGCTCGAGGACTACGGCAACCTCGCCGATATCGAGGTTTAAGCTTAAAGCTTGAAGCCGGAAGCTGGAAGAAAACCCGTGATGGTCAGGGGGTGACTTCCAGCTTCAAGCTTCCGGCTTATAGCTCTTCCAGAACGTTTCGTGCGGGCGCTGCCCGCGAATCTTCCATGATGGCAGATAGGGCCACGAACCCATGAGCATGGATATCCAGGTGGCGGAGGGCGACGTCGAGCGCCTTTCGCTGCGCGAATATACCGAGAAGGCGTACCTCGACTACTCGATGTACGTCATCCTCGACCGGGCGCTGCCCCATA
>PUOM01000126.1 GCA_003552795.1 Halomonas sp.
CGAGCCGCTCGTGGGCCCGCGCCAGCGTCTCCAGGCTGCCGGCGGGCAGGTTGCCGGCCAGGCCGTTGCCGAGACGGGTGCGGAGCGTGACGTTGTTGCGGCCGGTGGGCAGCCGCTGGCCATGGCGGCCATCACCGAAGCCGATCCAGGCCTCGCCGTCCTCGTCGAGGCGCACTTCGAAGTGGGTGTCGGTGGGCGAGGCGCGCTGCAGGTCATCGACCTGGGTCCACTCGCGTCCCTCCACGAACACCCGTACCGCGGCCCGCACGCCGCTGGTGAAACCGCTGTCGCGCACGAAGGCCAGGCCGCGCCTGCGACAGGGGAAGCGCTGGCCGGCCAGGCTGCGATCGCCGCTGCCGATCACCACGGGGTCACGGCTCTCGCCATGGCCGGCGCGCACCAGGTTGCCGTGGAGGTGGCTGCCGCTGCGCGGGAAGTCGGCGACCGGCTGGGGCGGGCGCAGGGTGAGCCGTGCCGTGCCCGCGTCGGGCTGGTAGTCGACGCCGACCAGGCTGACCGGCACCCGGCGCTCGGGACCGCAGAGCAGCAGCGTGCGGCCCGGGGCGAGGGCGGCCACCGGGGCCTCGAGGCCCACCGTCACCCGGCTGCCCAGGCCCTGGCCATCCTGCTCGAGAAACAGCGAGGTCGCGTTGTGGAAGCGCCGGGCGTCCTTCAGGGTGTGGCGGTAGCGCCCCTCGATACGCTGCCAGGCCCGGTCGGGGAGGTCCGTCACCGCCGGGTCGAAGCCCTGGTCGTCGGCCTCCACGGAGACGACACGGCGGCTGTAGCGCTGCCCGTCCGTGTCCACCAGCTGCAGCCACTGCCCCGGGGCGAGGCTGCCCGGCGAGCCGGCGAAGTGCAGCGCCGTCGGCAGCGTCTCGATGACCCGGCAGCAGGGCTCGCCATGGGCCGGCAGGAAGTGGGCCCGCTGCATGCTGCCGGCAGTGCGATAGCGGTAGCTGGGCTGACCATCCTCCTCGTGCACCCGGGTATAACGGCTGGCGAGGTTCTCGTCCCAGACGCGGTGGTGCCCCATCGGCAGGGGCAGCACGAAGCGCAGGCTGCCGTCGACCTCGATGGGGTCGGTCGACTGGGTACGCAGCAGCTCGGTCCCGGCGGGGGGGAGGGTGCCGGCCAGGCGCAGTCGTCTGCCGTCCACCGCCTCGACCCGCACGGCCCGGTAGCCGCTGCCGTCGGCATAGGCGAGGACCTCGCCGGCCTGGAGGCCGGTGGCGGTGTCGACACCGATCACGCCCGCGCCGTTGAGGGACGCCGGCTGGTGCCAGCGGGGCTGCAGCTGCAGGCTGAGGTCGGCCAGGGGCAGCGTGAGGGTCTCGCCGGTCGCCTCCAGGGCGGTCAGCGTCAGCGCGCCGGGAGCCAGGTGGTCGACCCGTACCGCCAGCCCCAGGTCACCGGCCGTGAGCAGGCCGGCATCGCCGATGGCCAGGTCCGGGGGCAGGGACTCGAAGCTCAGCCCCAGGGTGCCGCCCGGGGGCAGGGTCAGCACCGCCGGCGAGTGGTCGTGGTCCGGGGCGCGCAGCAGGTTGAGGCGCGGGTCGACGTCCAGGGCGTCCAGGGTCTCGAAGGTCAGCGGGTCGCTGCCGTCGTCGGGATCGTTCTGCACCGCCACCCCTGCCTCGACGCGGCCGCCCGGAGCGCCTTCACGCGCCAGCAGGGCCAGCCAGGTCTCGGCGGAGCCCGGCGGGGCCGGCTGGTAGTCGAGCATGGCAACCAGGCGGCGCAGGTTGTCCCACTGGGTCGCGGTGCCCAGGAAGCGTTCATTGGCGTAGGCGTTGGTGGTGCGGGCCAGCACGTGCACGGCCCGGGCCAGGGCGCGCAGCAGCTCCCAGGCATGGTCCCGTCGCGGCCCCTGGTACTGCTCGAGCAGCCGCTGGTGCCAGTCATGGAGGCTGGCGTCGTTGGCCGGGTCGCCGAGCCAGCGCTGCACGTCCCGGTCATCCGGGAAGCGGGCGCGCAGGCTCTCGCGCAGCGTCTCGAGATAGGTGGCGGCGTTGCCGTCCACGTAGTCGAGCCGCTTCAGGCCGGCACGATTCCAGCGCGTCAGGTCGGGAGGCGTCATCCGCGTTGCCCTCCATGCAGCTTGAGGGTCCAGTAGCCGAACTGGGGCGATGCGAGACGGTTGTCGCAGCGCGCGATCTGCCGGCTCGAGAGGGAGATCACGCCGCTGCCCGAGGCGTCGGGATGGCGTGCGCCGACCCGCTTGAAGCGGTTGAGGCAGACCGTCTCGACGCCGTCGATGGCCATCAGCCAGGCCACCAGGTCGCTGGCATGCAGGTCCTCACCGAAGGCCAGCCGCCCGGGGGCGAAGTAGCCCGCCGGTCCGGTGCCCAGGCGTTCGGCCACCCGGTCGGCTACCTCGGAGTGGAAATGGTGGGGCGCGAGGCGCAGCGACAGGGCCAGGCGGATGCCCACCGGGACGGCGTCCTGGAGCCACACCTCCTGGCCGGCCAGGCGCTGTCGCTCCAGCAGGGGGCGCAGCAGGGTACGGCCGGTGGGGGCGAGGCTCCAGTCCACCGGCGGCAGTCCCTCGCGCCAGTGGAACCGGTCGATGCTCGCCTGCAGGTCGGCGAAGGCCTCGAGCGGAAGCGAGGTCTCCGGCGTGGCCTCGAGGGTGAGGTTGCCGACCAGCACCAGGGTCGCGAGCATGGTGTGCCAGGAACCGGTCCAGCGCTGTTCGGCGGTGGCGCGC
>PUOM01000161.1 GCA_003552795.1 Halomonas sp.
GGGTGACCGGCCGCCCTGACGAAGCCAGCGCAGAGCCCGTCTATACGTTGCCGGAGAACTCCACCTTGATGGGCTCGGTGGCCATGACGGCGCTGCTGGGCCGGGTGCCCATCGATGGCACCGTCAACGACCCCTATCCGTTCAAGGTGGTGATCGGCCGCGAGAACCTTACCGCCAACGGCATCACCCTGCCCGAGGTGGAGAGCGCCATCGTCAGCGGCACCGCCACCGGCGACTGGACGCTCTCCTGCGTGCGCGGCCAGGTCAACTCGATGACCTTCGTCTTCGAGGACGGCACCGTGCGCACTCTGCCGACCCCGGAGGACGTCAACGCCGGCGACGGCTCCGGCCGCACCACCATCGGCTGGCTCTCCGACCCGCGGGGGCTGCCCTGCATCCCCGGGGAGCGCAAGACCAATGCCCAGCAGTTCCTGCTGACCAGCTTCATCCTCGGCGCCGCCGAGCAGAGCGCCAATGCCGTCGCCATGGGCGAGGTCACCACCAGCGTGGACAGCGGCGGCGTGGTCAGCGGCCTCACCGGCAGCTCCGGCCGCTATGCGGCCAGCCAGGCCCTGGCCGGCGGCGTTTCCGACGTGCGCCAGTGGGTGCAGGAGCGCTTCGGCCAGACCTTCGATGCCGTGTACGTGCCGCCCGGCCAGCCGGTGGCCATCCATATCGAGCGTGAGCTGCCCATCGACTACGAGACACAAGGAAGGAGGGTGCGATATGACCGCACGGGCTCGGATGTCCTCGACCTGCCGTAATGCAGCCAACAGTACCGAAAATAGTGCTGCCAGTGGCGCCGCCAGGCCGCTGGCAGCGCTGATGATCACCCTGCTGGTGGCGGGCTGCGCCACCTCCCAGGAGGAGCTGATGCCGGTGGGCGATACCACGATGATGGAGATTTGGCAGCACCAGGCCGGCCACAGCACCGGCGAACGCCGCCTGCTGGACGTGCGCAGCGAGCTGCGCCGGCCCCTGGAGAGCCCGGAGCTGGTCAGCGAGCAGCTGCGCTACAGCCGCGACGCCAGCAACGAGATTTACAGCCAGTTTCGCCGCCTGCCCAACCAGGACCTGGTGATGTACGTCTTCCCCCATCTGGCCGGGTCGGAGCAGGTGCCGGTCCCCGGCTACTCCACGGTGTTTCCCCTCTACCAGCGCACCCAGTACGCCATGCCCGGCGAGAGCGCTCGCCCGACCGCGGCGCTGGAGAGCCGGGGTAACGAGGGGAGGGCGCGCTGATGTCCAAGTTCGACGACATGATGAACCGGCTGTTTGGCAGCGCCCCGGCCGGCGACAGCGATCCGGGCCAGACGCAGGAAGCCGTGCTTTCAGACCGGGATAAGGCCGAGCAGGGTGAGACGCAGGTGGCCGAGCCCGAGGCGCTGGCCGCGCTCAGCAGCGACGTTCACGGCCGGCCGTTGGCTCTGCCCCGGGGCAAGGCGCCCTCCGTGGCCGAGCTGCGCTCACATTTCCGCCGGGCGCCGTCGTTTAGCAACTATCTGCCCTGGGTGGAGTACCTGCCCGAGTCGGGCTGCTTTCTGCTGGAAGATGGCGTCTCAGTGGGAGTGGTGGCCGAGGTCTTCCCTATCGCCACCGAGGGCCGCGCCCCGGAGTCCCTGGAGGCGATTCGCGACCAGATCGAGGCCGCCTTTCAGGACAGCCTGCCGGAGTATGAGCAGCACCCCTGGGTGGTGCAGCTCTTCGTCAAGGATGAGGTCGACGCCCGCCCCGACCTGGAGCGCATGCGCGACTATGTGCGCCCCCGGGCCCGGGAGACCGAGTTCACCCAGGACTGGCTGGCGAGCATGGGCGCCCACCTCAAGGCGATCTCCAAGCCGGGCGGGCTGTTCCAGGATGACGGGGTGACCCAGACCCGCTGGCGGGGCCAGACTCGCCGCACGCGCCTGGTGCTCTACCGCTGGCTCGGCAAGAAGCGCCAGGCGGGAGAGCGTCAGCGGGGGCTCTCCCCCGAGCAGGCCGCCAACCAGGTCTACGAGCGACTGGCCGCCGCGCTGCACGGCGCGGGCCTGCGCCTGGAGCGCTACGACGGGCGCGCCTTTCACCGCTGGCTGCTGCCCCGCTTCAACCCGCGGCCGCGGCTGGCCCCCGACGACCCGGCGCGCTTCTACGCCCTGTGCGACTACCCCGAGGACGCCGGTGACGTGGCCTGGAACTACGACCTGGCCGAGGGAATGCTCTTCAACTCGCCCCGGGGCGATGTGGAGATGGGGCTCTGGTGGTTCGATGGGCGGCCCCAGTGCTGTGTGGTGGTGGAGGAGATGCGCCGGGCGCCGGTGGTGGGCCATCTCACCGGCGAGGTGCGACGCTCCGATGGCCAGGCGAGCAACGCCCTGATGGACAAGCTGCCCGAGGGCACCGAGGCGGTGCTGACCATCGTCGCGACGCCTCAGGAGCCTCTGGAGGACCATATCAATCGCCTGCACAGCAAGGCGGTGGGCGACAGCGTGCTGGCCCGCCAGGTACGCGAAGACTGCGATCCCGCCCGCCGCTACCTGGGCCAGAACCACAAGCTCTACCAGAGCACCCTGGCTTTCTTCCTGATGGGCGAGGATGAGCAGGACCTTCAACAGCGCAGCATGGAGCTGGCCACACAGCTGCTGCAGGTCAACCTCTCGCCGGTGGATCCGGAAGACGAGGTCGCCGGCCTGAATACCTACC
>PUOM01000073.1 GCA_003552795.1 Halomonas sp.
AGCTGGTCTTCCCCCCTCAGACCGCGCGCCTGATGCACCGGCAGGTCGAGGACGCCAGCCGGCTCGCCATCCCCGTCGCCCCGCAGGACGACACCATCGCCACCGACCGTCAAGGCAACAGGAATTTTCCAGGATGACCGACAAGACCCTCGATGCCCCCGCCAGCATCCTGATCATCGACGACCACCCGCTGCTGCGCCGCGGCGTCTCCCAGCTGCTGGAGCTGGAGGATGACATGACCCTCATCGGCGAGGCCGGCGAACCCGAGGCCGGCATCCGCCTGGCCCTGGAGCTCGACCCGGACATGGTGCTGCTGGATCTCAACATGCCCGGCATGAACGGCATCGAGACCCTCAAGCGGCTGCGTGACGAGGGCTTCGCCGGCCGGGTGGTGATGTTCACCGTCTCCGATCACGAGGAGGACGTGGTGGCCGCCCTGCAGGGCGGCGCCGACGGCTATCTGCTCAAGGACATGGACCCCGACGAGATGATCCGCCAGCTGCGCCAGGCCTCGCTGGGCCGCATGGTGATCAGCGAAAGCCTCACCGCCCTGCTCGCCGAGGCGCTGCGCAGCCAGCGCAGCCAGCCCGCCGCGCCGGACATTCACAGCCTGACCCAGCGCGAGCGCGAGATTCTCCGCGAGCTGGCCGGCGGGCTCTCCAACAAGATGATCGCCCGCAAGCTGGAGATCACCGAAGGCACCGTCAAGGTGCACGTCAAGCACCTGCTCAAGAAGCTCAACCTGCGCTCCCGGGTGGAGGCCGCGGTGTGGGCGGTGCAGGAGGGGATCGAGCGCTGAGCCGATGCGGGCCATCCCGCGGTTCTGTGTGGATACCTCCAAATACCCCCCGGGGGGCGCCTGCGCCCCCTCCATCCTAGCTTCCCCATAAAAACCTCTTTATAAACAGCATCCTGGCAATTACCCCCGCGTACCTCCCTGGAGGTATGTCGGCCTTTTCGGGCCCATTTCGTCACGTTTCCCCCTTTCATGGGCAGGCGTATCTTTCCCCCAGAGTTCCCGCCTTGATACCGGTCAACCGCTATCCGGGCACACGGAACACACCGCTGGATCTCAAGGGGAAACGCCATGACCAGAAAGAATGCCGACATCGAACACTGGGATGTCGAAAACGAGGAGTTCTGGGAGAAGGAGGGCAAGCGGGTCGCCAACCGCAACCTCTGGATCTCCATCCCCAGCCTGCTGATGGGTTTCGCCGTCTGGCTGATGTGGGGCATGATCACCACCCAGATGCAGAACCTCGGGTTTCCGTTCACCGTCAGTGAACTGTTCACCCTGACCGCCCTGGCGGGCCTCTCCGGGGCCACCCTGCGCATCCCCGCCTCGTTCATGATCCGCATCGCCGGCGGACGCAACACCGTCTTTTTGACCACCGCCCTGCTGATGATCCCGGCAGCCGGCACCGGCTTCGCCCTGATGAACCCGGAGACGCCGCTGTGGGTCTTCCAGGCCCTGGCGCTGCTCTCCGGCATCGGCGGCGGCAACTTCGCCGCCTCCATGAGCAACATCTCCACCTTTTACCCGAAGAAGAAGCAGGGCTACGCGCTGGGCATGAACGCCGGGCTCGGCAACTTCGGCGTCACCACCATGCAGATCCTGATCCCGCTGGTGATGACCGTGGGCGTCTTCGGCGCCATCGCCGGCGGCCCCATGGCGCTGGAGAGCTCCAGCGGCACCCTGATCGGCCGCATCGAGGCGGGCACCGACACCTGGATCCAGAACGCCGGCTTCATCTGGCTGGTCTTCCTGATTCCGCTGGCCTTTGCCGGCTGGTTCGGCATGAACAATCTGCGCACCATCACGCCGGATCCGGGCACCCCGGCCCAGGCCTTCGGCAAGATCCTCGGCCTCTACGCCGTGGGTGCCGTCACCAGCGTCATCGGCATGCTGGCGCTGGTCTGGCTCAACATGTGGATCGCCCTGCCGCTGACCATCGTGCTTACCGTGTTAGCGCTGCGCATGATCCCGGGGGATATCAAACCCAATATCCAGAAGCAGTTCGCGATCTTCTCGAACAAGCACACCTGGTCGATGACCGTTCTTTATATCCTGACCTTCGGCTCCTTCATCGGCTTCTCCGCCGCCCTGCCGCTCTCCATCAACGTCATCTTCGGCAACATGATGGAAGTGGCCGCCGACGGCACCGTCACCCGGGTCTCCAACCCCGATGGCCCCAGCGCCCTGACCTGGGCCTGGATCGGCCCCTTCGTCGGCGCCCTGATCCGCCCCATCGGCGGCTGGATCTCCGACAAGGTGGGCGGCTCCATCGTCACCCAGGTGATCTCGGTGATCATGGTGGTCGCCTCGGCCGTCACCGGCTACGTGATGATGCTGGCCTACAACTCCACCGACCCGAACAGCTACTTCGCGCTCTTCATGATCATGTTCGTGATCCTGTTCGCCGCCAGCGGCATCGGCAACGGCTCCACCTTCCGCAGCATCGGCGTGATCTTCGACCAGCACCAGAAGGGCCCCGTCCTCGGCTGGACCTCCGCCGTCGCCGCCTACGGCGCCTTCATCGCCCCGCGGGTGATGGGCGAGCAGATCCAGGCCGGTACCCCGGAACTCGCCATGTACGGCTTCGCGATCTTCTACGCGCTCTGCCTGGTGATCAACTGGTGGTTCTACCTGCGCAAGAACTCCTACGTGAAGAACCCCTG
>PUOM01000156.1 GCA_003552795.1 Halomonas sp.
ACTATCCGGCTTTCAACGTCGCCGATATCGGCATCACCCTGGGGGCCATCGGCCTGATCTGGGAGTCGGTGTTCGGCGAGAAGCGCCGCGCCCGCAAGCGCAGCTGAGGCACCAGCGCATGGCAATGACATTGCAGGCGCCCGGCGGTGCCACCCGGCCCTGGCGGTGCCACCGAACCTAATCATCTTTACCGAGCCCAAGATCCCATGACCGACCAGAACAGCGAGCAGTACCGCATCGACGAGGGCATGGAAGTGACCCTGCACTTCACCCTCAAGCTGGAAGACGGCACCGTGGTGGATTCCACCCGGGACAAGGCCGCGGCCACCTTCCAGGTGGGCGACGGCAACCTGCCGCCCGGCTTCGAGCACCCCATGAAGGGCATGGCCGCCGGCGAGAGCGGCAGCTTTCAGATCACCCCGGAGCACGCCTTCGGCCAGCACAACCCGCAGAACGTCCAGCGCCTCAAGCGCGACGACTTCGGCGACGAGCCGCTGGAGCTGGGCACGGTGATGTCCTTCGCCGACCCCGGCGGCGGCGAGCTGCCCGGGGTGATCAGCGCCATCGACGGCGACATGATCGACGTGGACTTCAACCATCCGCTGGCGGGGCGTACCCTGACCTTCGAGGTGGAAGTGATCGACGTGAAGCCCGCCACTACTCACTGAGCGGCGATGATCAGCGCTATTGGCCACTGCTGGTAGCGCCTTTCGGGTCAGGCCGGCGGTGCTTGCCGCTCCCATGGGGTCAGACCCCGGCGGAGCCTGGCAGGTCGGGTAGGCGGCAATGTGATAGAGATGATGAGGCGGCTGGGGTCTGACCCCGTGGGATTCCCCCGGCGCCTGCAATTCGTGACCGATGCGTTGAGCATCAAGGCAGGTACCCATGCAGATCAAACTGGCCAACCCCCGCGGCTTCTGCGCCGGCGTCGACCGCGCCATCGATATCGTCAACCGGGCGCTGGACGTCTTCGGTCCGCCGATCTACGTGCGTCATGAAGTGGTCCACAACCGCTTCGTGGTCGACACCCTGCGCGAGCGTGGCGCCATCTTCGTCGAGGAGCTCCATGAGGTCCCCGACGACGTCATCGTGATCTTCTCCGCCCACGGGGTCTCCCGCGCCGTGCAGGAGGAGGCCGAGCGCCGCGGCCTCAGGGTGTTCGATGCCACCTGTCCGCTGGTCACCAAGGTCCATCTGGAGGTGCTGCGCTATGCCCGTCGCGGCCAGGAGTGCGTGCTGATCGGCCACCAGGGCCACCCCGAGGTGGAGGGCACTCTGGGCCGCTATGACACCTCCCACGGCGGGGCCATCTACCTGGTGGAGGACGAGCAGGGCGTGGACCAGCTGAAGGTGAAGGATCCGAGCCGGCTCGCCTTCGTCACCCAGACGACCCTCTCCATGGACGATACCGCCCGGGTGATCGACGCCCTGCGCGCCAAGTTCCCGGAGATCGAGGGGCCGCGCAAGGACGACATCTGCTACGCCACCCAGAACCGCCAGGACGCCGTGCGTGAACTGGCCGCGGGCAGCGACCTGGTGCTGGTGGTAGGCAGTCCCAACAGCTCCAACTCCAACCGCCTGCGCGAGCTCTCCGAGCGCATCGGCACCCCGGCCTACCTGATCGACAATGCCGAGCAGGTCGATCCGGCCTGGTTCGAGGGGGTGAACGCGGTGGGGATCACTGCCGGCGCCAGCGCCCCTGACGTGCTGGTGCAGGGCGTGATCGAGCGCCTGCGGTCGCTGGGCGCCACGGCCCCGGAAGAGCTCGACGGCCGTCCCGAGACCGTCACCTTCTCCATGCCTCGCGAGCTGCGCGAGCGCGTCATCGTCAGCGAATAGGCTGGCGCCCTCCGCGCAGTGGCAGAAAGGTCATGCTGTCAGTGTGACCTCCCTGCGCGGAGCCCTATCAAACATCCCCGTCTTGCCACATACTGAAACGTGATGTAACGAAACGTGGAGGGGATATCGCGTGAATCCGCCAAGCTCTTGCCGCAGCTCCCGCGCGCGCGCCGCGTCGCCCGGGGGCAGCGCCGGCTTTACCCTGATCGAGCTGCTGATCGCCGTGGCCATTGTCGGCATTCTGGCCTCGGTGGCGATTCCCGGCTATCAGCGGTATGTGGAGAACAGTCGTCTTACCGATGGTCAGGCGGGCCTGATGCAGGCGGCAAGCGTGATGGAGCGCTGCTATACAGCTAATTATTCATATAAAGATGAGTGCCTTGATGACCGGCCCTCCCCGGAAGGCGTGTACTCTGAGATAAAACTCGCTGAAAGCGGTGCCACCTTCAGGCTGAAAGCGTCGGGAGGTTCCCGCGTCCCATCCGGCTGCGAAGAGCTCTGGCTGGAGAGCGACGGCAGCCGCGGCCCCGACGGTTGCTGGTAGCCGCCTCATGAGACGAGCGCGCGGGTTCACCCTGATCGAGCTGCTGGTCACCGTAGTGGTGGTGACCATCCTGGTCACCGTGGCGGTGCCCTCTTTCCAGCAGGTAAGAATCAGCAACCAGCTGGCTTCTGACGTTAATAGCGTGCTGGCAGGCCTGCACTACGCTAGAAGCGAGGCGGTGAAGCGGCGTGCAAATGTCGAATTTCATATCGTTACGGATGGCATCGCGTGGACCTATGAGGTGCGCAGAGAAAGGAGTGAGCGTCCGCTGCAGGCGAGGGGGGCGAGCGGCAACC
>PUOM01000275.1 GCA_003552795.1 Halomonas sp.
ACCACCGAGATGCTGCGCCGTGCGAAGGTACCGGTGCTACTGCTGCGCTGAGCGCTAATGGGGTGAGCGGACGCGATGCCCCTCACCCCTCACTGGCGCAGCCAGCACCCCCTGAGCCAGCCACCAGCCGGCAATGAGAAAGGCCAGCATCCCGGCGAGAATGGCGGTAAAGGAGGCCCCGAGGTCCAGGGCAATGCCCAGCACCGCCGGTGCCAGGCCGGTGGAAAAGACCATGGCCGCGCTCAGCGTGGCGCGCACGGTGCCCAGGTGCTCGGCCCCCCAGCTGCGCACCAGCAGGCTGGTGGCAATGGGCTCCTGGGCGCCCATGGCCAGGCCTCCGCCCACCATCAGCGCCCAGACGCCGAGGTTGCCGCCGGCGCTGATGGCGACCACCAGGGCCAGCGCATAGGGCAGCAGATAGAGCCTGGCCAGCCTCACCGGCCCCAGGGTGTCCACCCAGCGTCCCCCGAACAGGGCGCCGGGGAGCTTGGCAAGGCCCATGCCGGTCAAGGCCAGGGCGTAGACGCCCAGGCTGGAGCCCAGGTCGGCGGTCATCTGCGCCTGGTAGATGAAGAGCCCGGTCAGGGTAATCGGCAGCACCATCAGCAGCGGCAGCAGCCTCCAGAAGCGAGCCTCCCGGAAGGGGCGAGGGCCGTCGCGGCGCTCGCCCCTGGGGGGACGTTGGCCGGGGGCCTTCGGCCAGGGGCCGGCCAGCAGGGACGGAATCCAGAACAGCGCCAGGAAGGCCACAAACAGCCACCACAGCTCCCGCCAGCCCAGCCACACCAGCAGCGCGGCCATCAGCGGCGGCAGCGCCGTCTCGCCCAGCATCAGTCCGATGCCCACCAGGCCCAGCGCCCGGCCGCGCAGGGCGGTGAACTCGCGCCCCGCCAGAGTGTTGCCCAGATGGGTCATCATGCCCTGGCCACAGAAGCGCACCAGGCCCAAACCCAGCACCCCCAGCCCCCACCAGGGCGCGGCGGTGAGCAGCAGGATGCCGGTGAGCAGAGCGGCGATCACCGCCAGGGCGAAGTGCCGTGGGGCGATCCAGTCGATGCTGGGGCCGAGGCGCAGCACGGCGAAGCCCGACGCCAGGGTCACCGCGGCGTAGGCGGCGCCGAACTGGCCGGCCGAGAGTCCCAGGTGCTGGCTGATGGGGGCCTGGAAGAGGCCGATGAAGAAGCTCTGGCCCAGGCTCGAGGTGAACATCGCCAGGAAGGCGATGCCGACCAGGCCGCGATGGTGCCGCAGCAGGGTGGCATAGCTCATGATGTTGCTGAACTCCGGGTATCGACCTTGTGCAGTGAAGTGGTGATAATCGCTGACGTGCTTTTCATGTAATACCCTTTCTTTCTTTCCCTGAATGTTGCGAGAGTGCTTATGACTATTCTTCGTCACGACACCAAGGCGCGCATGAGCCGCGCCGTGATTCACAACGGCATCGCCTACCTGTGCGGCCAGGTGCCCGGGCCCGAGGCGCGTCACGCTGATATCACCGAACAGACCCAGAGCATGCTGGCGCGGGTGGATGCGCTGCTCGCCGAGATTGGCTCGGACCGGGAGAACCTGCTTACCGCCACCATCTACCTGAAGGATGGCGACGACGTCGCCGCCATGAACGCGGTCTGGGACGCCTGGGTGCCCACCGGCCACGCCCCGGCGCGCACCTGCGTCTGCGCGCCGATGCCCGCCGACGAGCTAAGGGTGGAGATCACCGTCACCGCGGCCGTGGTCAGCGGCGACTACAGCTACTGAGCCGCATATGGCCGCAGCGCCCGGGCCGCACGTTCCGGGGCCTGGCGTCGCCGCTCAGCGCTTGACGGCGGGGTAGCGGGTCTCCTTGAGGCTGTCCTTGATCTTCTTCAGATGCCCGAGGAAGTCCTCGCCGCGGCGCAGGGTCACCCCGGTGGCCAGCACGTCGATCAGCGCCAGCTGGATCATCCGCGAGGTCATCGGCATGTAGTGGTCGGTGTCCTCGGGGGTGGCGACCTCCAGGGTCTCGGTGCACTCCCGGGCCAGGGGCGAGTCGGGGGCGGTGATGCCCAGCACCACCGCACCGCTCTCCCGAGCCAGGCGAGCGATCTCCACCAGCTCCCGGGTGCGGCCGGTCCAGGAGATCACCACCACCACGTCGCCGGTGTGGCAGCTCGAGGCCACCATGCGCTGCATCAGCACGTCCACGTAGGCGGTCACCGGCATGTTGAAGCGGAAGAACTTGTGCTGGGCGTCCTGGGCCACGGCCCCCGAGGCGCCGAGGCCGAAGAAGTGGGTCTGCTTGGCCTGGATCAGGTAGTCGACCACCCGCTCGATGCGCGCCGGGTCGGTCTGACGGCGCGCATTGTCCAGCGCGGCGATGGTCGCGCCGAAGATCTTCTCGGTGTAGTCGGCGGCCGTGTCGTCGGGCTCCACCGCCTGGCTGACGTAGGGGGTGCCGCCGGCCAGGCTCTGGGCCAGCTTGATCTTGAAGTCCGGATAGCCCTTGGCATCGAAACTGCGGCAGAATCGGTTGACGGTGGGTTCGCTTACCGAGGCGGCCTGGGCCAGGGTGGCGATACTCATGCCGGTCGCCGCGGCCGGGTCGGCGAGGATGACATCGGCCACCTTGCGTTCGGAGCGGTTGAGCTCCTCGAGGCGTTGACGAATGCGATCGATCAGGTCGTGACGGGCCATGGCGCGGT
>PUOM01000294.1 GCA_003552795.1 Halomonas sp.
CGCTGCCGGGCGGATGACGTCTTCGACCGACAACAACGACCCTGCGGATCAGGGAAGCGCGGTAGCGACCGCGCGCGTCTATGACGATGCAGGGCGCGTGACCGAAGAGACCACGGCGGGCTACTCTGTCGAGAGCACCTACACCGGAAGCCGCCGCACCGGGATAGAGTATCCGGGCGGGACGGTCGTTACGCTGGGCTACGATGCCGCAGGCAACCTGACCTCTGTTCACCGCGGCCAGCAGCTTGCCTCCAGCTTCGCCTATGATGTAAACAACCTCTTGGAGAGCCAGGTGTTTGGAAACAACGTTGAGCTTCAGAACCAGAGGGATTCCCTTTACAGGATCACTCAGCGCGAGTATCATATGAACCAGACTCTTGTTGCGGGTTTCTCTTACGATTACGACGGCATGGGAAATAAACTGTATCAGGAAGACCTGAGGCGGGCGCAGGACAGTGAGCTTTATGCGTATGACGATCTCTACCGCCTGACCTCCTGGGAGCGCGGCGAGCTGAACGCGGAGAAGGACGCCGTCCCCAATCCCGTCGGCGATCAAACCTGGAACCTCGATCCGGTCGGGAACTGGGATGAAACGAGCTACAACGGTATCACTGAACTGCGCCAGCACAACGAAGTCAACGAGCTGATCCACCGTGATAATGAGATCACCACCGGCCTCATCTACGACGACAACGGCAATCTCATAGAAGATCACGAGCACGAATATACCTACGATGCGTTCAACCGGCTGGTAGAGGTGGCGGATAAAGATACCGGCCAGACAATCGCCACCTACCGCTATGATACCGAGAACCGCCGCATAAAACGCATTGTCGAGAATTCAGGAAATCTCAACGGCACCACGCAGTATGTGTACGACGGCTGGCAGGTGGTGGAGGCGCGGGACGGGCAGGGACAGGTAGAAAGAGAATACACCTACGGGAATTACATCGACGAGCCGATTACTTTAACAACTGATTCCGGCACTTATTATTATCACACTAATAACCTGTATAATGTTCGGGCGCTGACAGATGAAAACGGCGCTGTTGTGGAGCGTTATCGGTACACGGCTTACGGTTCGGTAACGATCCTTGACGCCGGCGATCAAGAAATCAACGAAAGCACCGTGGGCAACGTGTACATGTTCCAGGGCAGGCGTCTGGATGCGGAGACGGGCCTGTATTACTACCGCAACCGGATGATGAGTGCGGAGCTGGGCCGCTTCTTGCAGAGGGATCCGCTGGGGTATGTGGACGGGTGGAATTTGTATGTAGGTTTTAGAAATTCACCGATATGTCTTGTAGATCCCAGGGGTACTACTACAGAAAGTTCATGGGAGCGGTACCGCCAAGATTGTTACAATACTTGTGAGGAAGAGATACCTAGATGGCGATTTATAAGGCGCGCCATGTGTAAACAAGAATGCAGACGGATGCATTCTCCAAGGCCACCTACTCAAGAGCTTCCAGCCCCCCCAAGAGTTAGGGAATGTTTTGATTTAATTGAGCCCTGCCCTTTAGATTCAGCGGAATGTTTAGCGTTTGAAACATGCCTAAGTAACATAGGGGTACATCAAGAATCCCAGTGTATAAAAAATGCTCTTTTAGCTCTTGGTCCAGACGGAGTTACTGCCATTGGTGGTATAAGTATTATCTCTTGCGCCGTTACAACAGTAGTCTTATCGCCGACGGTAGGTCCACATGCCGCATGGGCGGGATGTGGGTTTACTTTGAGCGCCGTTTGGGCCTCTGCAGTAGGAGGAGCAATTTCGCCTTGTAGGGGGATAAAAGAGAGTTGGGATGAAAGCGCAGATCGCGCTTATCAGTGGTGCATGGACCAAATCAATTGACTTGCGAGGGTGATTTTGAAAACAATATTTTTTTTGAGCTTAGTTTTTTTTCTAACCACTATTGCTTTCTTGGGAGAGTACATTGGATTGGTTATTTTGCTTTTTTTCCCTGTCGGTTTAACATTTGGATACCTTAAATATAAATTAAAAATAACCTCACCACTTCGAAAAGTAATATTGGATTCGTTTGGAGGAATGCTCTGTTTTATATTTTTTTTAGCATTAATCTGGCCACCTGCCTCTTTAATGCATATACTAATAATGCCTCCTTTTACAATATGGTGGTATTTTGGTGGAACTTTATATGTTGAAAGTTTGGTAAACGGGAAGTGAAAATAACCATTCGGTAATGACGGCATGGGCAACAAACTCTATCAGGAAGATTTGAGGCGGCCGCAGGGCAGTGAGCTTTACGATTACGACCTGCTGTACCGGCTGACCTCATGGGAGCGCGGGGAGCTGAATGTGGAGAAGGACGCCATCCCCATCCCCCTATTTGACCAGAGCTGGGACCTTGATCCTGTTGGCAACTGGGACGAGACTGCGCATGGCGGGGTGACAGAAGTCAGGCAGCACAATGTTGTCAACGAGCTCGTGCACAGGGACAATGCCCTCACGACCGCGCTTGTTTACTGCGACAGCGGCAACCTGATCGAAGATCACGAGCATGAGTATACGTATGACGCGTTCAACAGGCTGGTTGAGGTTAAAAGGATATCCGACTCGCAGACAATCGCCACCTACCGCTATGACACGCAGAACCGGCGCGTGAAACGCATCGTCACCAATTCGGGCAATCTCAACGGCACGACGCAGTA
>PUOM01000190.1 GCA_003552795.1 Halomonas sp.
CGAGCAGATCGTCGAGCTGACCGCGCGCATGTCCGAGATCAGCGCTCAGCTGCGCCAGTTCTCGCGCAAGACCGGCGAGACCCTCACCGCCGTCTCGCCTGCCGCCTGCTTCGACTACGCCCTGCGCCTGCTTCAGGCCCGGCTGCGTGAGGCCGGCACGAAGGTCGTCCGCCACTGGACCGGGGAAGAGGCCTGGGTCCGCGCCGACCTGGTGCGCCTGGAGCAGGTGCTGGTCAACCTGATCGGCAACGCCCTGCAGGCCATGACCCACACCCCCGCGCCACGCCTGGAACTCTCCATCTCTTCCGACGCCGATGGCGTGGTGCTGGAGGTAGCCGACAACGGCCCCGGGATTACCGACGAGCACCTGGCCCACATCTTCGAGCCCTTCTTCACCACCAAGTCGCCGGGCAATGGGCTGGGGCTCGGCCTGTCGATCTCTGCACGCATCATCGACGACCTGGGCGGACACCTCGGCGCCACCAACCGCCCCGAGGGGGGCGCCCTGTTCACCCTCTGGCTTCCCCGAGGCGACGGCAGCCCTGCCGCCAGCCGCCAGCGACAGCAGGAGACCTCATCCCATGCATGACGCGACGGCCATCCCGGTGATGATCATCGACGACGAACGCCATCTGCGAATCACCGCCGGCCAGACCCTGGAGCTTGCGGGCTATGCCCCGGAGCCCCACGCCAGCGCCGAGGAGGCACTTTCCCGCCTGGCGCCCGACTTTCCCGGCGTGGTGGTCAGCGATATCCGCATGCCCGGCATGGACGGCATGGGGCTGCTGCGCGAGGTGCGCCTGCGCGACCCCGACCTGCCGGTGATCCTGATCACCGGCCATGGCGATATCTCCACCGCCGTGGAGGCGATGCGCGAGGGGGCCTGGGACTTCCTGGAAAAACCGTTCGCCGCCGAGCGGCTGGTGGAGGTGGTACGTCGCGGCGTGGAAAAACGCCGGCTGAGCCTGGAGAACCGCGCGCTAAAGGCCGAGCTGGAGGCCCACCAGTCGGCCCTCGGGCCCCGGCTGGTGGGGCGCACAGCGGCGATCCATCGCCTGGCCGCCATGGTCCAGCGCATCAGCCAGGTCGAGGCCGACGTGCTGCTGTTCGGCGAGACCGGCGCCGGCAAGGACCTGGTGGCAAGGGCCATCCATGAACGCAGCCACCGCGCCAGCCGCCCCTTCGTGGCCATCAACTGCGGCGCCGTGCCCGAAAGCACCATCGAATCGGAGCTGTTCGGCCACGAGAAGGGCGCCTTCACCGGCGCCGTGGAGCGGCGCATCGGCAAGTTCGAGTACGCCGACGGCGGCACCGTGTTCCTCGACGAGATCGAGTCGATGCCGCTCGCGCTGCAGGTCAAGCTGCTGCGAGTGCTGCAGGAGCGCAGCGTGGAGCGACTCGGCTCCAACCTGGCCGTGCCGCTGGATCTCCGGGTGATCGCCGCCACCAAGGTGGATCTGAAGGCCGCCGCCGAAGCGGGACAGTTCCGTGAGGATCTCTACTACCGCCTCAACGTGGTCACCCTGCCGATCCCGCCCCTGCGCGAGCGCCGCGAGGATATCCCGCTGCTCTTCCAGCACTTCGCGGTGGTCGCCGCCAACCGCAGCGGCCTGGAGGCGCCGCCGCTGGACGCCGCCGGCATCAGCGCCCTGCTGGCGCACGGCTGGCCGGGCAACGTGCGCGAGCTGCGCAACCTGGCCGAGCGCTACGTGCTGCTCGGCGCCGCCTTCGACTACCGCCTGGAGGCGCTGCTCGAGGGAGCCGAGAGCGAGGCCGGGGAGCTGGCGCTGCCTCAGCAGGTGGAGCTGTTCGAGAAGAGCCTGATCGACCAGGCCCTGGCGCGACAGCGCGGCCGGGTCACCGAGGTGGCCGAGCAGCTGGGGCTGCCGCGCAAGACCCTCTACGACAAGCTCAGGAAGTACGGGCTGCGCGCCGAGGACTACCGCCAGAGCGCAGCACCCTGAGCCAGCAGCGCCCACAGCGGCGCCAGCGGCGGCAGCCAGGGCAGCAGGGCGGCCGCCGCCAGCAGCATGACCAGGGAGTTGCCCGGCGAACGCCAGTCGAAGGGCTTGAGGGCGGTGCCGAAGGAGCGCTTGAGACGCGCACCGGTGAGGTCGACGCTATACAGCTCGTCGAGCAGCAGGTGAATGATGAAGCCCAGCGCCACCGCCAGGCCGTGGACCCAGGCCAGGGTATCCGGCTGAGCGAAGAGCCGCTGGCTCAACGCCGCGGTGACCAGACCGCACAGGGCGGCCGCCAGCAGCGAGTGCCACAGGCCGCGATGCACGGTGAAACGGGAGAAGAGGGCCCCGGCCAGATGGCGCACGGTGAGATAGATCCCCCCGCAGGCCATCAGCAGAGCGCCGGCATCGAGACGCCCCTGCAGCAGCAGAGCACCGACGACTACCCCCGGCACCGCCAGCAGGTTGAAGATCAGCCGGATGGCCTTCGAGCGGTCGGCGTCGATGTCGGGCAGGATGCCGCCGAAGGTCACCAGCACCAGCACCGGCAGGGCCTCCCAGGCCATCCACAGGCCCGCCTGCCAGCCCCCATGGGCGACCACGGCACCGGCGGCGGCGGCCACGCCAAGATGGGTGCGAAAATCGGCCATGCCGGGGAAAGCCCTCGATACACTGGATAAATGGCCAGATTATCGCCCGCCCAGGCATGTTAAAACAATGGGTTAAGGAATTATTCCCCCATCGCCGCCAGGTAGTCGTCCTTGAGCCGGACGTAGTTGCCGGCGGTATAGGGGAAGAAGGCGCGCTCCTTCTCCTTGAGCGGGCGCAGCGCCTTGGCCGGGTTGCCGGCATAGACATGACCGCCCTCCAGGCGCCTGCCCGGGGTCACCACGGCACCGGCGGCGATGATCACTTCATCTTCCACCACGGCACCGTCCATGACGATGGCGCCCATGCCCACCAGGATACGGCTGCCCAGGGTGGCGCCATGGAGGATCGCCCTGTGACCGATGGTGACGTCGTCGCCGATGGTCAGCGGGAAGCCGCCGGGATTGAAGTCGCTGGCGTGGGTGATGTGCAGCACGCTGCCGTCCTGCACGCTGACCCGGGCGCCGATGCGGATGCGGTGCATGTCGCCGCGCACCACCGCCATGGGCCATACCGAGCTGTCGTCGCCCAGGGTCACATCGCCCAGCACCAGGCTGCTGGGGTCCACGTAGACCCGCTCACCCAGGGTGGGGGTGATACCCTGCCAGGGACGGATCGCCGTTATCTCGCTCATCGTGAAATCCTCGTGTCGATTCAGACCAGGCCGGCCACCAATACTACCAGCGTCAGCGGAATGGCCACCCAGCGCACCAGGCCGCGCCACAGGGCGAAGCCGCGGGGCCCCACGCCGAGGGCGCGACGGGCCGACGACTCGGGCATCACCCAGGCGGCGAAGATGGCGATCAGCAGGCCCCCCAGCGGCAGGAAGATCTCCGGCGGGATGGTGCTGACCAGCTCGAAGGCGTTCATCCCGAACAGCGGCCGCCACTCGGCCAGGGTCGAGAAGGAGAGCACCGTGAGCAGGCCCACCAGCCACACACCGACCCCCACGATGGCGGCCGCCTGGCCACGCGACAGCCCCGTACCCTGCAGGGTCGCCACGATGGGCTCGGCCAGGTTGATCGACGAGGTCCAGGTGGCCAGCAGCAGCAGCAGGAAGAAGATGCTCAGCCACAGTGCTCCCCAGGGCAGCTGGGCGAAGGCGACCGGCAGGGTGACGAACATCAGCCCCGGCCCTTCGCCCGGGTCCATGCCCTGGGCGAAGACCACCGAGAAGATGGCGATGCCGGCCAGCAGCGCCACCGAGACGTCCAGCACCGCCACGGCGCCGGCGGCCCGCGGCAGGCTCTGCTGGTCGGGCATGTAGGCGCCGTAGGCCATCAGCGCACAGGCCCCCACCGCCAGGGTGAAGAAGGCGTGGCCCATGGCGTGCATCACCACCAGCGGGGTCACCGCCGAGACATCCGGCATGAACAGCCAGGCCAGCGCCGGGCCGAAGCCCTGGGTGGTGGCGGCGTAGCCGGCCAGCAGCAACAGCAGCAGGTAGAGCGCCGGCATCAGCAGGTTGTTGAGCCGTTCCAGCCCCTTTCCCACCCCCGCGGCGACGACCAGCATGGTCATGACCAGAAACAGGGTGTGATTGAAGGTCATGCGCGCCGGGTCGGCCAGGAAGGCATCGAAGCCGGCGCCGACCTCGGCGGGAGCGGCGCCGACGAAGTCACCGTTGATGGAGGCGACCAGAAACTCGATGGACCAGCCGGAGACCACCGAGTAGAAGGAGAGGATGCAGAACACCGTGAAGACGCCGAACAGCCCCAGCAGCCGCCAGTGACGACTGGCCCCGGCCTGGACGGCCAGGTGGCCCAGGGACTGCGCCGGGCTGCGACGACCCGCGCGGCCAACCATGATCTCTGCCATCATCACCGGCAGGCCGAGCAGCAGCACGAAGCCGATGTAGAGCAGCAGGAAGGCGGCGCCGCCGTTCTCCCCGGTGACGTAGGGAAAGCGCCAGATGTTGCCCAGCCCCACGGCGGCACCGGTCACCGCCAGAATAAAGGCGCGCCGCGTGCTCCACCGCTCCAGGGTCTCGTTCATCGCCTGCCCTCCTGCCGGGCCGTTGCAAAAGGCGGCAAGCCTAGCAGGCCCGCCTCGGCCGGCCAAACCCCCGCATTGAAACCCGGACCCGCTGCCCGCATCTAAGCAGCATCACGTTCAGCCCTCCCCCGATTCTATCCACTGACCCCTGAGGTGCGCATGTCCCGCAATCCGCTGCTCGAACCCCATCTGCTGCCCCCCTTCGACGCGATACGCCACGAGCACGTCGTGCCGGCCATCGAGGAGCTGCTGGCCGAGAACCGCACTGCCATCGAGGCCCTGGTGGCACGCGCCGAGCAGGAGGCGCCCCGCTGGGAGAGCCTCGCCGCGCCCCTGGAATCCCTCAACGACCGCCTGGCGCGGGCCTGGTCGCCGATCTCCCACCTCAACGGCACCATGAACAGCCCCGAGCTGCGCGAGGCCTACCAGGCCTGCCTGGGCAAGCTCTCCGAATACAGCACCTGGCTGGGCCAGCACGAGGGGCTGTTCCGCGCCTGGAAGGCCCTGAAGGAGGGCCCCGCCTGGGCCGAGCTCGACGAGGGCCAGCGGCGCACGGTGGACAACACCCTGCGCGACTTCCGTCTGGCCGGTGTCGACCTGCCCGCCGAGAAGAAGCAGCGCTACGGCGAGATCAAGTCGCGCCTCTCGGAGCTCGGCAACACCTTCTCCAACCAGCTGCTCGACGCCACCCAGGCCTGGCACCTGGACCTGACCGACGAGCGCCGCCTGGCCGGCCTGCCGGAGAGCGCCCTTGCCGCCCTGCACGCCAACGCCGAAGCCAAGGGCCAGGCCGGCTACCGCATCACCCTGGATTTCCCGAGCTTCTTCCCGGTGATGACCTACGCCGAGGACCGCGAGCTGCGCCGCGAGGTCTATACCGCCTTCGTCACCCGCGCCTCCGACCAGGGGCCCCACGCCGGGCGCTACGACAACGCCCCGATCATGGAGGAGACCCTGGCCCTGCGCCGGGAGCTCGCCGAGCTGCTGGGCTTTGCCACCTACGCCGACTACTCCCTGGCCACCAAGATGGCCGACTCCCCCGCCCAGGCGCTCGAGTTCCTCGAGGACCTCGCGGCTCGCGCCGTGCCTCAGGCCCGAGAGGAGTACGCCGAGCTCGAGGCCTACGCCCGGGACGAGCTGGGCATGGCCGAGCTGGCCCCCTGGGACGTGGGCTATGCCAGCGAGAAAATGCGCGAGGCGCGCCACGCCATCTCCCAGGAGCAGCTGCGCCCCTATTTCCCCGCCCCCCGGGTGGTGGACGGCCTCTTCCAGGTGGTGGAGCGCCTGTTCGGCGTCACCTTCGAGGAGGATGACCAGGCCCCGCGCTACCACAAGGACGTGCGCTTCTTCCGCATCCTCGAGCAGGGGGCGCCGATCGCCGGTTTCTACCTGGATCTCTACGCCCGAGAGGGCAAGCGCGGCGGCGCCTGGATGGACGAGTGCCGGGTGCGCCGCCTGGAGGGCGACGCCCTGCAGCTGCCCGTGGCCTATCTGACCTGCAACTTCACCCGGCCGGTGGGCGAGCGGCCGGCACTGCTCACCCACGACGAGGTCACCACCCTGTTCCACGAGTTCGGCCACGGCCTGCACCACATGCTGACCCGTCAGACCGTTGCCGATATCTCCGGCATCAACGGCGTGGCCTGGGACGCCGTGGAGCTGCCCAGCCAGTTCATGGAGAACTACTGCTGGGAGCGCGAGGGCCTGGCGCTGATCGCCGGCCACGTCGACAGCGGCGAGCCGCTGCCCGCCGAGCTGCTGGAGAAGCTGCAGGCGGCCCGGAACTTCCAGTCCGCCATGGGCATGGTGCGCCAGCTGGAGTTCTCGATCTTCGATCTGCGACTGCATCACGAGCTCACCGCCCCCTCCGCCAACGAGATCCAGGCGCTGCTCGACGAGGTGCGCGACGCCGTCTCGGTGGTGCCGCGCACCGCCTTCAACCGTTTCCAGAACGGCTTCGGCCATATCTTCGCCGGCGGCTATGCGGCTGGCTACTACAGCTACAAGTGGGCCGAGGTGCTTTCCGCCGATGCCTGGAGCGCCTTCGAGGAAGCGGGCATCTTCGACCCGGAGACCGGACGCCGCTTCCGCACCGAGATCCTCGAGCAGGGCGGCGCACGGGATGCCGCCGAGCTGTTCCGCGCCTTCCGTGGCCGCGAACCCAGCGTCGAACCGCTGCTTCGCCACAGCGGCATTCGCGCCGCCTGAGCCACCCCCCATACCGCCGCCGGCATCATCCGGCGGCCTCTTGCCACACGCCCTGGAGACGACATGGCTATTGCCAAACGCTTTATTGCCGGCGCCATCTGCCCGCGCTGCGCCGAGATGGATCGCATCCGCAGCTGGGAGCAGAACGGCATTCGCTACCGCGAATGCGTCAGCTGCGGCTACTTCGAACAGCTGGCCATCGAGGAGGAAAAGGCACCGGAACTGGCCACTCGCGTCAACCGGCCCCGGGAGGAGCAGGACCGCCAGGACGTCCAGCCGGTGAGGATCCTCGACCCCAAGGCTCGCTGACATGACCCGCCAGGGAGTGGCCGGTGCGCTGCTGTCGCGGCGTCACCAGCTGGAGGCGCTGGGGCTGGCGGCCGCCGCGGCCCTGCTGCTGGCGCGCCTGGACCTGGCCACCCTGGCCGCCGGGCTGGGGCTCTTTCTGTGGGGGATGACCCACCTGAGTGACGCCATCAAGCAGCTCTCCGGCGGCACCCTGAACCGCTGGCTGCACGCGGCCACTCGCCACCCCCTACGCGCCATCGGCGTGGGCGCCGCCGCCACGGCGCTGGTGCAGTCCAGCTCCCTGGTCACCCTGCTCTCCCTCTCCTTCGTCGGCGCCGGCCTCGTCGCCCTGCCCGGCGCCATCGCCCTGCTGTTCGGCGCCAACCTGGGCACCACCACCGGGGCCTGGCTGATCGCCGGCTTCGGCCTGCGCTTCGACCTCGCCCAGTTCGCCATGCCCTTCCTGGCCCTGGGGCTGCTGGGCTCGCGGCTGCTCAAGGAGAGCCGTGCCGCGGCGGCCGGCGTGCTGCTGGGTATCGGCCTGCTGTTTCTCGGCATCGACTTCATGAAGCTGGGCTTCGAGACCTGGCAGGACGGCCTCTCCCTGGAGGGTCTGGCCGGCGGCAGCGCCTGGCACTGGCCGCTCTTCGTGCTCTTCGGCGTGGTGGCCACGGTAGTGATGCAGTCCAGCCATGCCACCCTGCTGATCACCCTGGCGGCCCTGGCCGGCGGCCAGCTGCCCTACCTGCCGGCGCTGGCCGTCGCCATCGGCGCCAATATCGGCACTACCGTCACCGCGGTGCTGGGGGCGCTCGGCGCCGGTATCCCGGCGCGGCGGCTGGCCGGGGCCCACGTGGTCTTCAACCTGGCCACCGCCGCCGTGGCCCTGGCGCTGCTGCTGCCGCTGGCCTGGGTGGTGGACGAGCTGGCCGAGCTGGTCGGCCTGGCCGCGGACGCCTGGCCCCTCAAGCTGGCGCTCTTCCATACCCTGTTCAACCTGCTCGGCGTGGTGCTGATGCTGCCGCTGATACCGCGCCTCGCCGCGCGCCTGGAGCGGCTCTTTCCCGAGCCTTCGCGCCTGCCTCCCGCCCAGGCGCGCTACCTGAACAGCGCTGCCCTGCAGCATGCCGACACGGCACTTGCCGCCATGGAGCAGGAGTGTCAGCGCCTCAACCGCCGCGCCTACCACCTGCTCTGCTCGGCGATCCTGATGCCCAGCGCCGACGTCATCGGCCACTCTCCCAGCCGCCAGGTGGTTCAGGCGCGCCTCGACCCCACCGCCTGGCCCAAGGTCAACGCCCGCTACCACGAGCGGATCAAGCCGCTGATGGCGGAGATCCTCGACTTCCATGCGCGGCTGGACATGCCGCTCACCGCCGAGCAGCAGGCGCGGCTCGACACCCTCTACTCGCACACCCTGCGCATGGTGGAGGCGGTACGCTTCGGGGAGGTACTGCAGCGCAGCCTGGTGCGCCATGCGGCGCCGACCAGCCCCCTGCGCGACGCCCACGATGATATCCGTCTGGCCCTGGCCCGGGGACTCAACCGCCTGGCCGCCACGCCGGACTCGGCGGATATCACCTCGCCCATCGACGAGGTGCGTGAGCACTGGCAGCGGGCCCTGGCCGAGCGGCTGCGCCAGCAGCGCCTCGACCCCTGGCTGGCCTCCTCGCTGATGAACGACCTGCATCAGGCCACTCGGCTGATGGGCGCCCTGGCGCCCGCCTGACCCATGTGCGGATTTCCGCACACCGCGCGACCGCTCGCCGTGCGAGTTTCCAGCCATTCCACGCTCGAGCCACCTCGACCTTGGTCGAATTCGGCGTTTACAACTTATTGATGCAAAAGATTTCCACCAGCCATGGCACAGCCTCTGCCTATACTGCGGGATGAACGCCAAGGCAGATGACGGGCGAGCGCACTTCAGCCAACAGCGCTACGCTCTCTTCATAACGATAATGGAAACGGAGTGACACCATGCGACACGCCTCAACCAAGCTCTTCCTGACCATCGGCCTGGGCGCCGCCCTGGTAGCGACCGGCGCCCAGGCCGATGATCGCGACGACTGGCCGCGCAGTCTGACGGTGGGCACCGCGAGTCAGGGCGGCACCTATTACATCTACGGATCCGGCTGGGCCAACATGGTCGGCGACGCCCTCGGCGTCTCCTTCGGCGCCGAGGTGACCGGCGGCCCGGTCCAGAACGGCACCCTGGTACAGACCGGCGAGCATGATTTCGGCATGGTGACCATGGGCCCGGCCTACCAGGCCTGGATCGGCGAGAGCGAGCTGGCCCCGGGCCTCGAGCACACGGATCTGCGTGCCGTCTTCCCCATGTACCAGACCACCCTGCAGATCATCACCCTGGAAGGATCCGACATCACCTCGGTTGCCGACCTCGACGGCAAGACCGTCGGCGTCGGCCCTTCCGGCGGCACCTCCGACATGTACTATCCGCAGCTGTTCGAGAAGCTCGGACTCGACGTCAACACCCGTAACGGCGGCGCCTCCGACCAGGCCGGTCAGCTGCAGGACGGCCTGATCGACGCCTTCGCCTTCGCCGCCGGCATTCCGATCTCCGCCTTCAGCCAGCTCGAGGCCCAGGCCGACGTCAACATCTTCTCCTTCTCCGAAGAGGAGATGGACCAGGTACTGGACGACTACCCGGAACTCTCCCCGGCCGCTATCCCGGCCGCCGTCTACAACAGCCTCGACGAGGATCTCCCGGCGATCTCGATCTGGAACTTCGCCATCACCCATCAGGATATGCCGGAGTCGCTGGTCTACGAAGTGACCAAGACCGTGATGGAGAACCATGACCGCATGGTGCAGATCCACGGTGCCGCTGAAGAGACGCTGCCCGAGAACTTCGAGCACAACACCTTCCTGCCCTGGCACCCGGGCGCCGTGCGCTGGTTCGAGGAGAACGGCTACGAGATCCCGGAAGACCTGCGCGGCTGATCCTGATCTCCCAGCGCGCCCTACCGACGCCGGCCCAGAGGGCCGGCGTCAACGCCTTGCGCCATTGCAGGCACCGTAACCTTCCAGGCACCCCGGTATGACTCAAGACACTCAACCCAACGAAGCGGCTGCGAAGATCGGCACCGAAGGGGTATCCGACATCCCCATCGCTCATAACGAGCGCGTGCTTTCCGGCCTGCTAGGACAGACGGTATTCGCCGCCTGCGTGCTGTTTACCGCCATGCACCTCTATGCGCTCAATATCTCGCCGATCGAGACATGGGCCTTCCGGATCATTCACGTGGCCGGCGGCCTGGCCGTCGGCTTCGCCATCACCGCGGCCATGACCCTGGATCGCAGCCCGGGCGACATGCGCATCCGGCGGGCGGAATGGTTCGCCCTGATTCCCGCCGCCGCGGCGATCGCCTATGCCACCTTCACGATCCTGTACGCCTGGTACATGCGAGAGACCGGCACGCCGCCCGCCGACTGGCTGGTCGTGCACCTGAGCTGGTCACTGGTGGTCGCCACCACCATTGCCCTGGTCAGCAGCTGGATATTTCGCAGCTCCAGCCGCTCCATCCACTGGGCCGATGCGATCCTCATCGTTGCCTCGATCCTGGTAGCCGCCTACCTGATTCTCGTGCTCAACCGCTGGCGCATGGCCGCCGGCACTCCCTTTGCCGGACAAACCGAATTCATGATCGCCGCCGTGGGGGTGGCCCTGATCATGGAACTGACCCGTCGCGTCGCCGGCCTCGCGCTGATCATCATCACCGGCGTCTTCCTGGTCTACGCCTTCGCCGGACCCTATCTGCCGGGCCTGCTCGAACACCGCGGCTATTCGGCCTCGCGCTTCTTCACCTATCTCTACACCGACAACGGCATCCTGGGGCCGACAACGGCCGTGTCGTCGACCTACATCATTCTGTTCATCACCTTCGCCGCCTTCCTGCAGGCCTCCAAGGTGGGTGACTACTTCATCAACTTCGCCTTCGCCGCCGCCGGCCGGGCCCGTGGCGGCCCGGCCAAGGTCGCCGTCTTTGCCTCCGGCCTGATGGGCATGATCAACGGCACCTCCGCCGGCAACGTGGTGGCCACCGGTTCGCTGACCATCCCGTTGATGAAGAAGGTCGGCTACCGTCCGCGCAGCGCCGGCGGCATCGAGGCCGCGGCCTCCACCGGCGGGCAGATCGTCCCTCCGATCATGGGCGCCGGCGCCTTCATCATGGCCGAGATCACCGGCATTCCCTACACCGAGATCGCCGTTGCCGCCCTGATTCCCGCCGCGCTCTACTTCCTCTCCATCTACCTGATGGTCGATCTGGAAGCGCGTCGCGACGGCATGGTGGGCATGCGCAAGGATGAGATCCCGCAGTTCCGCCGCCTGGTCAAGCAGGTCTACCTCTTCCTGCCCATCATCATCCTGATCGGCACCCTGTTCATGGGCTATTCGGTGATCCGCGCCGGCACCCTGGCAATGATGAGTGCCGCCGTGGTCTCCTGGTTCACCCCCCACTGGATGGGCCCCAGGGCGCTCCTCAACGCCCTGTCGCTGGGTGCGCGCATGGCCATCCCGCTGATCGCCGTCTGCGCCTGTGCCGGGATCATCGTCGGCGTCATCTCGCTGACCGGCGTCGGTGCCCGCTTCGCTTCCATGCTGCTGGGCATCGCCGACGCCAGCCATCTGCTGGCGCTGTTCTTCGCCATGTGCATCTCGATTCTGCTGGGCATGGGGATGCCCACCACCGCAGCCTACGCGGTGGCCGCCTCGGTGGTCGCCCCCGGCCTGCAGCAGATCGGCATCCCGCCGCTGGTCGCCCACTTCTTCGTGTTCTACTACGCGGTGCTCTCGGCGATAACGCCGCCGGTGGCACTGGCCGGCTATGCCGCCGCGGCCATCTCCAACACCGACCCGCTGAAGACGGCCATGACCTCCTTCAAGTTCGGCCTGGCCGCCTTCATCGTGCCCTTCATGTTCTTCTACAGCCCGGCGCTGCTGATGGATGGCACCTGGACGCAGATCCTGCGCGTCGCCATCACCGCGGCCATCGGCATCTACCTGCTGGCCGCTGCCGTGCAGGGCTGGTTCCTCAACGGCGTGGCCAACCTCGTTCAGCGCGCCCTGCTCCTAGTGGCAGCACTGTCGATGATCGCGGGAGGCTGGATGACCGACCTCGCCGGCCTGGCCATCGGCGGACTGGTGTTCGTCTGGCAGGCGGCGGCGCTCAAGGCCAACCCCACCACCTCCTGACCGACGGCTGCCCCTCGGCGCAGCAGCAATACGCCCTCGCCCCGCCATTGGCGGGGCG
>PUOM01000040.1 GCA_003552795.1 Halomonas sp.
CAGCGTCTTCGGCACTGTCCTCCTCGCTCTGAGCATCCTCCTCGGAACGCGGCTCGTCGCCCGACGACGAAGACTGGTCTGACGCCACACGAGCACCCATTCCCGTCACGAAGGCCATAAAGCCCATAAGATCCGGGCCCACGCCGTCCAGCCAGCCGCCTGCGGCGGTGGCGGCCTCTTCCGCGGCTTCAGCCTCTTCGCCAGGCGCCTCTTCTTCGGCCAGGAAAACTTCCTCGATCTGCACCCCTTCGTCGACGGCAAAGGCCTCCGGCGCAGCGGCCTCTTCTCCGCCCTCCTCGACTACCTCTTCATCCTCCCACCAGTCCTGTGCCTCCGGGGAGTCAGGCGTATCAGCCGACTCCGCGCTGGCCATCAGAGCATCGGGATCGAAGCGCAGCGCTTCATCACTGGCCGCCACAAAGACGGTGCTGAGGCTATTGCTGCCGGGGGCCGTGGTCATCGAAGCCATCAGCAGCTGGCCATCGCCGTCGGGCATGTAAAGCTGGCTCTGTGCCGAGCCGTTGAAAAACCCCAGCACCTCCAGAGTGCCTCCGTCTAACTGTTCGAGCAGCAGGCTCGTGCCCTCCCGACTCAGCCCCGAAATCTCGTCGGGAGTGACGTCGACCATCACCTTGCTGGGCGATGTCAGGGCAATGAAGTCGGAGACCTGCTGAGGCTCGGCCGCCTCCAGGCTTTGCCGGATGCCAGCGACTTGAACGGTAATGCTCATGAGATATCCCTTGGTGTCCGTCTACGGAGGTGCCGACCCGGTAGCGCTCCCGCCAGCGGTACAGCGCAGCGACTCGTGCGATTGTGCGATATTATTCAGAACTCCGCATTCTAGAGAGCCAGAGCGCCAGCGCCAAGCCGATATCAGCATATCCGGGAAATCGCAAGGCGCCGCGCCACCGCCAGGGAAGTCGCTTCATGTCACTATCCGAACTTCTGGTGCAGGCCAGACGACACGCATTCGAGAAGGTCGCGCCGCTGGAGGCACCCTATCCGGCATATACGATATTTATCTCCGTCAGCGACGGCAGGCAACGGGCCCGGGTGGTGCACGCCAGTCACGCCACCTTCGATGAGGCCTGGAAAACCGCAGCCTCCCGCTGCCGGCGCCTGGTACAGCGTGAGAAGCTCCAGGTTCGCTGGCTGAGAGCCGACTGGCCTACCAGCGCCACGCGAAGAAACTGGAAGACGCTTAAGGAGATACTGAAAAAAACAAAAAGAAACTACTTTCGCTTTGCCCTTGCTCTGGACAGTCAGTTGAAACACATCTTTCTGGAACAGGAGCTGAATGCCAACGCCATGCTGTATGGCGGCAACCAGGTGGCTCACCCCGTACTCAATGAAAAGAACTTTCGGCGCTACGCCGGGCTGCGCTATCGCAGCCCGCCGCTGGATTTCTCCGACGATACTCAGGTCATCCAGCTGGCGACTACCGGCGTATTCTGCGCCGCCGGAGCCTCCCCCCAGGCGCTGCATGGCGCCGGGCGCAATGCCGGCCGGCGCGTTATCGAGCAGCTGACCCCCGCCGACGCGCATGGCCTGGTCGCCTCCAGCAGCCGCTACCTGGCCAGCCAGGTTCAGGCCTCCGGCCGGTTTCACTACGGCTGGCACGCCTGTTTCGATCGTCCCATCCGCACCTACAACAGCCTGCGCCACGCCAGCACCACCTACGCCATGGTGGAAGCATGGGAGGTCACCGGCGATGCGGACCTCAAGGCCGCCATCGACCGCTCACTGCACTTCCTTACCGACAGCCTGATCAAGGAGGCAGAGCTGCCCGACGGTCAGACGGCAGCCTTCCTGATCGACGCTCAGGACGAGATCAAGCTTGGCGGCAACGCGGTCTGCCTGCTTGCCCTGGTGCAGTACAGCCGTGCCACCGGCTCCCGAGAGTATCTCCCGCTCCTGGAGAAACTGGCACTGGGTATCGCTCATATGCAGGACCCACATAGCGGCCGCTTCGTCCATGTATTGAACTACCCGGACCTCTCGGTCAAGGAGCCCTTCCGCATCATCTACTACGACGGCGAGGCCGCCTTCGGCCTGATGCGGCTGTACGGCCTGACAGGCGACCCGCGCTGGCTTGCCATGGTCGAACGCGCCTTCGACCACTTCATCGATGCCGAGCACTGGAAAGCACACGATCACTGGCTCAGCTACTGTGTCAACGAGCTGACCCGTTACCGCGACGACGAGCGCTACTACCGCTTCGGGTTGCAGAACGTCGCTGATCATCTGGGGTTCGTCGCCAGCCGCATCACCACCTTCCCCACCCTGCTAGAGCTGATGATGGCCGCCGAGCAGATGGTTCAGCGGCTCAAGGCCTCGGCGGAGCACTCCCACCTGCTGGAGGGCCTGGACCTGGAACGTTTCTACCAGGCGCTGGAGTTCCGTGCCCACTACCTGCTCAATGGCCACTTCTTCCCGGAAGTCGCCATGTACTTCCAGAACCCCGCGCGCATTCTGGGCAGCTTCTATATCCGCCATCACGCCTTCCGGGTACGCATCGACGACGTGGAGCATTATCTCTCCGGCTATGTGGCGTATTTGAGGTATTTGCAAAGCAACAAACAGGCTGTGCGTTAACTTCAGCGACGCGTGACTCGCCAACGCCTTCTCCAGCGCATCGACACAGAAGGCCGTATCCAGGA
>PUOM01000164.1 GCA_003552795.1 Halomonas sp.
GCCAGGCGATCCTCGCCCAGTCGTTCTCCCGCGAGCAGCTCAAGGCGCTGTCCGCCAAGGGGCTGGTGGAGCGCCGCGAGGAGCCGCTCACCGCTCGCCCCCTGCCCGATGCCGACCACCTGCTGGCCGAGCCCGCCCTGCCCCTCAACCGCGAACAGGCCGCGGCCCTGGCCACCCTCCACGAGCGCCTCGACGCCTATCACCCCTGCCTGCTGGAGGGCGTTACCGGCAGCGGCAAGACCGAGGTCTACCTGCAGCTGATCGAGGCGGTGGTGGGACGCGGCCGCCAGGCCCTGGTGCTGGTGCCGGAGATCGGCCTGACGCCCCAGACCCTGGCCCGCTTCCGGCACCGCTTTCGAGTGCCGGTGGTAGCGCTTCACTCCGGGCTTAGCGACCTCGAGCGCCTGGACGCCTGGGAGGCGGCCGCCAGCGGTCGCGCGCCCATCGTGATCGGCACCCGCTCGGCGATCTTCACCCCTCTGGCGCGGCCCGGCGTCATCATCGTCGACGAGGAGCACGACGGCTCCTACAAGCAGCAGGACAGCCTGCGCTACCACGCCCGGGACCTGGCCGTGGCCCGCGCCCACCGCCACGGCATTCCGCTGCTGCTGGGCAGCGCCACCCCGTCCCTGGAGAGCCTGGCCAAGGCGCTCAGCGGCGAGTGGCGCCACCTGCCGCTGACCCGCCGCGCCACCCGCCATGCCCCGGCGCAACTGGAGCTGGTGGACCTGCGCGGCCGGCCTCGCCAGGGCGGCCTGATCCCGCCGGTCATGGAGGCCATCGAGGAGACCCTGGCCGCCGGCCATCAGGTGCTGGTCTTCGTCAACCGCCGCGGCTTCGCCCCCACCCTGGCCTGTCACGCCTGCGGCTGGCTGGCCGAGTGCGACGCCTGCGACGCCCGCATGACCCTTCACCGCCAGCCGCCGCTGCTCGCCTGCCACCACTGCGACAGCCGCCGCGCCCTGCCGGAAAGCTGCCCCGAGTGCGGGAGCATCGACCTGCGCCCCCTGGGCAGCGGCACCGAGCGCACCGAGGAGACCCTGGCCGCACGCTTTCCCAAGGTGCCGGTCTACCGCATCGACCGCGACAGCACCCGGCGCCGCGATGCCTTCGAGCAGGCGCTGGCGGAGGTGCGCCGCGGCGACCCCTGCCTGCTGGTGGGCACCCAGATGCTGGCCAAGGGGCACCACCTTCCCCATGTCACCCTGGTGGTGGTGGTCAACGCCGACGCCGGCCTCTACGCCAGCGACTTCCGCGCGCTGGAGCAGAGCGCCCAGCTGCTGGTGCAGGTGGCCGGACGCGCCGGGCGCGCCGCCCACCCGGGGCGCGTGCTGGTTCAGACCCTGCACCCGGAGGATCCGCAGCTGCGCCTGCTGGCGCAGCGCGGCTACGCCGCCCTGGCCGAGCAGCTCCTCGAGGAGCGTCGCGCCGCCGCCCTGCCCCCCTTTCGCTTCCTTGCCCTGCTGCGCCTGGAGAGCGCGAAGGAGGAGGCCGCCGCTGACCTGGGGCGTCGCGCCGGCGCCGCGCTGCGCGCCTGGGTGGCGGAGCGCGAGCTCGCGGTGGACTGCCTCGGCCCGGTGCCGGCCCCCATGGAGCGCCGCCAGGGGCGCTATCATCTGCAGGTGATGCTGGGTGCCGAGAAGCGCAGCGCCCTTCACGAGGCCTGCGCCTGGCTCACCGCCTGGCTGGAGGCCAGCGCCGAGGCGCGCCGGGCGCGCTGGTCGCTGGACATCGATCCCCAGACGCTGAGCTGAAAGCCGTAAGCCGTAAGCCGTAAGCCGTAAGCCGGGATGCTGCCATCAAACCTCGCAACAAGGGGGTTCTTAAAGCTTAGAGCTTATGGCTTACCGCTCCGGGCGCAGCCCGGTTGGGCTTTAAAGCCGCACCACAATTGCCGATAATGGCCGGCCGTGCCCGTTTCGGGCTCCGCTTCTCCATGCCCGCGCCGCGGGCGAGCGCCTCGTCACCGCCGGTTCATCGGCCGCTCGCCCCGCCCGGCGCCACAGGACACCCGACGCTCCATGAAAGAGACCATCGTTTCGCTGCTCGAAGGCGCCCTCGACACCCTCAGGCAGCAGGGCGTGCTGCCCGCCGACCTGTCGCCGTCCATCAAGGTCGACCCGACCAAGGACAAGGCCCACGGCGACTACGCCACCAACCTGGCCCTGATGCTGGCCAAGCCCGCGGGCAAAAAGCCTCGCGAACTGGCCGAGGCCCTGATCGCCGCCCTGCCGGCCAGCGATGCGGTACAGAAGGTGGAGATCGCCGGCCCGGGCTTCGTCAACTTCTTCGCCGCCACCGACGCCGCCGCCCAGGTGGTACGCCAGGTGCTCGACGCCGGCGATACCTATGGTCGCAGCCTGACCGGCCGGGGCGCCAAGGTGCAGGTTGAGTTCGTCTCCGCCAATCCCACCGGACCGCTGCACGTGGGCCACGGTCGCGGTGCGGCCATCGGCGACTGCCTCTGCCGCCTGCTGGAGGCCACCGGCTTCGACGTCACCCGCGAGTTCTACTACAACGATGCCGGCGCCCAGATCAGCAATCTGGCGCTCTCGGTGCAGGCCCGGGTCAAGGGGGTCGATCCCGGGGACGAGGACTGGCCCGCCGACGGCTACCGCGGTGGCTACATCATCGACGTGGCCAACAGCTATCTCGCCGGCGAGACAGTGCATGCCGACGACCGCCACGTCACCGGCAAGGCCGACCCGGACGATCTCGAGGCGATCCAGGAGTTTGCGATTGCCTACCTGCGCCGCGAGCAGGATCTCGACCTCAAGGCCTTCGGCGTCCACTTCGACGTCTACTTCCTGGAGTCCTCCCTCTATCGCGACGGCAAGGTGGAGGCCGCCGTCGAGCGCCTGATCGAGAACGGCCACACCTACGAGCAGGACGGCGCCCTCTGGCTGCGCACCACCACCTTCGGTGATGACAAGGATCGGGTGATGCGCAAGTCGGACGGTCAGTACACCTACTTTCTGCCCGATGTGGCCTACCATCTCGACAAGTGGCAGCGCGGCTTCGGCAGCGTGGTCAACGAGCAGGGCGCCGACCACCACTCCACCGTGACCCGGGTGCGCGCCGGCCTGCAGGCCCTGGAAGCGGGCATTCCCCAGGGCTGGCCCGACTACGTGCTGCATCAGATGGTGATGGTCACCCGCTCCGGGGTGGAGGTGAAGCTCTCCAAGCGCGCCGGCAGCTACGTCACCGTGCGCGACCTGATCGACGAGGTGGGGCGTGACGCCACACGCTTCTTCCTGGCGGCGCGCCGCGCCGACTCCCAGCTCACCTTCGATATCGACCTGGCACGCTCCCAGTCCAACGACAATCCGGTCTACTATGTGCAGTACGCCCACGCCCGGGTGTGCAGCGTGATGCGCCGCGCCGAGGCAGACGGCCTGCCCTTCGACCACCCCCTGGCCATGGCCAGCCTGGGCCGGCTCGAGGAGGCTCAGGAGAAGGCGCTGATGAACCGTCTGGCCCGCTACCCCGAGGTGGTCGAGCACGCCGCCGCCTCCCGGGAGCCCCAACAGATCGCCCAGTACCTGCTCGACCTGGCCGCGGAGTTTCACACCTGCTACAACGCGGTCAAGGTGATGGTCGAGGATGACGTCCTGCGCAACGCCCGCCTGGCCCTGGGTCTGGCGACACGCCAGGTGCTGCGCAACGGCCTGGACCTGATGGGAGTCAGCGCCCCCGAGGAGATGTAACCCATGGCGACCCGCAAGCAGCCGCCGAAACGACGTGGCGCCACCAGTAGTCGCCGGCAGGCCAGCAAGGGGCGTCGCGAGTGGCGCCTGCCCGGCTGGGTCTGGGGCCTGGCCGGCCTGGTCGCCGGTTTCCTGCTCTCCCAGCACCAGCACGGCGTGGCTCCCTGGCAGGTCGAGGATTCTCCCCTGGCCACGGTGATGCCGCGCAGCGCCCCGCCGGAGACGGATGCCACCGATGCCGCAGACGCCGAAGCTCCGGCCCAGCCCAGCGAGCCGCGGATGCCCACCTTCGAGTTCTACACCCTGCTGCCGGAGTCCGAGGTGATCGCCCCCCGCGGTGAGATGCCCAGCTCCACGGCACGTCCGCCGGCGACGCCTTCCCCCGAGGAGACCGCCTCCGCCGAGCCCGGCGACGACCCCATCGCCCAGGTGATCGCCGCCAACCTGGAGGTCGACAGCGACGATGACGGACCGCCCGCGGCCGAGCCCGCGGCCGAGCCCGCCGACGACAACGAGCATCGCTATATGCTGCAGGCGGCCTCCTTCCGCGAACCCGGCGACGCCGAGCAGCTGCAGCGCCGACTGCGCAATTTCGGCCTGCTGGCCCAGGTCAGCGAGGTCGAGGCCTCGGGCGGGGAGACCTGGCATCGCGTTCAGGTCGGCCCCTACGATGACCGCCGCGAACGCGACCGCGCCCAGGACCTGATGATCACCCAGGGCATCGAGCCGCTGCTGATCCGCCTCCAGAACTGACCCTCCCGGACGCTTGAAATCCCGCCCCGGCGCCCGCACCTCCTTCTGCAGCCTATTCGCGGCGTCCGGGGGCTCCCCGCGGCGCCGAAAGTCATCGGGAGCCAGGCGCTCCCCCAAGGAGATTCTCCTCCATGACCACGATCGTATCCGTGCGCCGCGGTGATCAGGTGGCGCTGGCCGGCGACGGCCAGGTATCACTGGGCAACACCGTGATGAAGGGCAATGCCAGCAAGGTGCGTCGCCTCTATCGTGGCGAGGTGCTGGCCGGCTTCGCCGGCGGCACCGCCGACGCCTTCACCCTCTTCGAGCGCTTCGAGGCGCAGCTGGAGAAATATCAGGGTAATCTGGTCAAGGCCGCGGTGGAGCTGGCCAAGGACTGGCGCACCGACCGCGCCCTGCGCCGCCTGGAGGCCCTGCTGGCCGTCGCCAACAAGGACGCCTCGCTGATCATCACCGGCAACGGTGACGTGGTGGAACCCGAGCGGGGCATCATCGCCATCGGCTCCGGCGGCAACTACGCCCTGGCCGCCGCGCGAGCCCTGCTCGAGAACACCGACCTCTCGGCTCAGGAGATCACCGAGAAGTCCCTGGCGATCGCCGGCGATATCTGCGTGTTCACCAACCACAACGTCACCCTCGAAACGCTCTGAAGGCCGCCATCATGACCCAGATGACCCCCCGCGAGATCGTCCACGCCCTGGACCAGTACATCATCGGCCAGCAGGACGCCAAGCGCGCCGTGGCCATCGCCCTGCGCAACCGCTGGCGCCGCATGCAGCTCGACAGCGAGCTGCGCCATGAGGTGACGCCGAAGAACATCCTGATGATCGGCCCCACCGGGGTCGGCAAGACCGAAATCGCTCGGCGCCTGGCCAAGCTGGCCCGGGCGCCTTTCATCAAGGTGGAAGCCACCAAGTTCACCGAGGTGGGCTACGTGGGCCGTGACGTGGACTCCATCATCCGCGACCTCACCGAGGCCGCCATCAAGCTGGTGCGCGAACAGGCCAAGGAGGAGGTGGGCCACCGCGCCGAGGACGCCGCCGAGGATCGCATCCTGGACGCCCTGCTGCCGCCGCCCCGCGGCCAGGAGGATGAGCCCCGCCAGGACAGCTCGACTCGCCAGATCTTCCGCAAGAAGCTTCGCGAGGGCCAGCTCGACGACAAGGAGATCGACATCGAGGTCACCCCCCAGGGGCCGAACGTCGACATCATGACGCCGCCGGGCATGGAGGAGATGACCAGCCAGCTACAGAACCTCTTTGCCGGCATGGGCAAGCAGAAGACCGAAACCCGTCGCGTCATGGTCAAGGATGCCTTCGCCCTGCTGCGCGACGAGGAGGCCAGCAAGCTGGTCAACGAGGAGGAGATCAAGGGCCGCGCCATCGAGGTGGTCGAGCAGCACGGCATCGTCTTCCTCGACGAGATCGACAAGGTGGCCAAGGGCAGCGGCCAGTCCAGCGGCGGCGAAGTCTCCCGGGAGGGGGTACAGCGCGACCTGCTGCCGCTGATCGAGGGCTCCACGGTCTCCACCAAGTACGGCATGGTCAAGACCGACCATATCCTGTTCATCGCTTCCGGCGCCTTCCACCTGTCGCGCCCTTCGGACCTGATCCCCGAGCTGCAGGGTCGTCTGCCGATCCGCGTGGAGCTCAATGCCCTGACGCCGGACGACTTCAAGCGCATTCTCACCGAGCCCTCCGCGTCGCTGACCAAGCAGTACCAGGCACTGATGGCCACCGAGGGCCTGACCATCGAGTTCACCGCCGACGGCATCGAGCGCATCGCCGAGATCGCCTGGCAGGTCAACGAGGGCACCGAGAACATCGGCGCTCGCCGCCTGCACACGGTGATGGAGCGTCTGCTCGAGGAGGCCTCCTACGGGGGCAGCGATATCGGCTCGCCGCTGACCATCGATGCCGCCTACGTCGACTCCCAGCTCGGCGAACTGGCCAAGGATGAGGATCTGTCGCGGTATATTCTCTAACCCCCCCCCAGCTTTAAGCCCTAAGCGATAAGCTGTAAGAAACGCCGGGGGGCAGTGCCCGCTGCCCAAGGCAGCGGGCCCGCCCTTCGGCGAAGGTGTAAAAACCACCCGATCTCGAACCAATCGGCGGCGTACTTACGGCTTAAGGCTTGCAGCTTAACGCTCCGGGCGAAGCCCGGTAACGGAGGTGCCCATGTCAGCCCCTATCCCCACCCGAGTGCACTACCACCGCAAGGCCCAGGAGCTGGAGCTCGGCTACGGCGATGGCCAGAGCCATCGGCTTCCCATCGAGTATCTGCGGGTCTTCTCCCCCTCTGCCGAGGTGCGCGGCCACGGCCGCGGCCAGGAAACCCTGCAGGTGGGCAAGAAGTTCGTCGGCCTCAAGGACATCACCCCCACAGGCCGCTACGCGCTCAAGCTGCACTTCGACGACGGCCACGACAGTGGACTCTTCAGCTGGGACTACCTGTGGTGGCTGATCGAGCACCGCGAGACCAACTGGGCCGACTACCTGCAGCGCCTGGAGGCGTCCGGTGCCAGCCGCGAGCCGCTGGGCATCGACATCAAGCAGCTCTAAACCCCGTCAAGACAAGCGCCATCGCGGGACGCTACAATGGCGAACATTCGAGGCAGCGGCCTCTCCCATGCAGCGATTCGGGAGCCCCATCGCATGAGCGCCAACCCCAGCTCCAGGGACCAGCAGACCACCGACTTCGGCTATCAGGAAGTGCCCCTCGACGAGAAGGCCACCCGCGTGGCCGACGTCTTCCACTCCGTGGCCGCCCGCTACGACGTCATGAACGACCTGATGTCCTTCGGCATTCATCGCCTGTGGAAGCGCCTGACCATCGAGCGCGCCGGGGTGCGGCCGGGCCACAGCGTCCTCGACATCGCCGGCGGCACCGGCGACCTGACCCTGAAGTTCGCGCGCCGGGTGGGCCCGCGCGGGCGGGTGGTGCTGGCCGATATCAACGAGTCGATGCTGCGCGTGGGCCGTGACAAGCTTCTCGACCACGGCGTCGGGGGCAACGTCGAGTACGTTCAGGCCAACGCCGAGTGCCTGCCCTTCCCCGACAACAGCTTCGACTGCATCACCATCGCCTTCGGCCTGCGCAACGTCACCGACAAGGACGCCGCCCTGCGCTCCATGGCCCGGGTGCTCAAGCCCGGCGGCCGCCTGCTGGTGCTGGAGTTCTCCAAGCCGCCCAGCGCCCTGCTCTCGAAGGTCTATGACGAATACTCCTTCCGCCTGCTGCCGAGGATCGGCGACCTGGTGGCCAACGATGCCGACAGCTACCGCTACCTGGCCGAGTCGATCCGCATGCACCCCGACCAGGAGACCCTCAGGGAGATGATGGAAACCGCCGGCCTGGAGCGGGTGGAGTACACCAATCTCACCGGGGGCATCGTCGCCCTGCACCGCGGCATAAAACTGTAATGCTGTTGCTGGCAGGCCTGGAACGCACCCTCAACGCCCTGCTCGCCCGGGACCCGGCGGCACCCCTGCGGCTGTCTCGCCTCGCCGGGCAGCGGCTGCTGCTGCGCCTGGAGAACCCCGAGCTGGCCCTGGCGATCCATTTCCACGCCCACGGGCTCGATCTGGTGCGCCCGTGCGCCCCCGCGGAGAGCGCCTACGATGCGGTGGTGGAGCTGGACGCCGAGACCGCCGGCGCCCTGCTCGGCGGCGCCTCCCTGGAACGCCTGATGTTCCAGGGACGGCTCGCCGTGCGGGGTCGCATCCCGCTGCTCGAAGCCACCCGGGATCTGCTGCTCGATCTCGACCTCGACTGGGAGGGCGAGCTGGCCCGCTGGCTGGGCGATATTCCCGCTCATAGCCTCGCCGAGGGGCTGCGCCGCCTGGGGCGCTTCGGGCTGCGCACCCGGGAGGAGTTTTGCGCCGACCTCGCCGAATACCTGATGGAGGAGGCCCGCCTGCTGCCCGGTCGTCCCCAGCTGGAGGTGCTGCGTGACCACCTCACCGAGCTGGAGGTCTCCGCCGACCGCCTGGAGGCACGGCTGGCGCGGCTTCACCGCCGCCTGGCGGAGCAGCAAGCCGAACGGGTGGCACCATGATGCTGCTGAGGCTGCTGCGCATCCTCTGGATGATCACCCGCTTCCGGCTCGACACCCTGATTCCCCAGGAGCGGCTGCCCTGGGGGCTGCGCATCCTGCTCAGGCTCTCGCCGCTGCGTCTGGTGCCCGTCGGCAGCCGCTCCCGGGGAGCGCGGCTGCGCCTGGCGCTGGAGTCGCTGGGCCCCATCTTCGTCAAGTTCGGCCAGGTGCTCTCCACCCGCCGCGACCTGCTGCCCGAGGACATCGCCGACGAGCTCCGTCGACTGCAGGATCAGGTGCCCCCCTTCCCCGGCGAGGAGGCCCTCGCCCTGGTGGAGGAAGAGCTCGGCATGACCGTCGCGCTGGCCTTCGCCCGCTTCGACCCCGAACCGCTGGCCTCGGCCTCCATCGCCCAGGTGCATGGCGCACGCCTGCACAGCGGCGAAGAGGTCGTCGTCAAGATCATCCGCCCCGGCATCGACCGGGTGATGCGCCAGGACATGGCCCTGCTCTACCGCTTTGCCCAGCTGATCACCCTGGTGCCCGAGGCGCGCCGCCTGCGCCCGGTGGAAGTCGTGCGCGACTACGAGGCGACCCTCTTCGACGAGCTCGACCTCCACAAGGAAGCCGCCAACACCTCCCAGCTCAAGCGCAACTTCAAGAACTCGCCGCTGCTCTACGTGCCGGCGATCCACTGGGAGCTGACCCGCCAGCGCGTCATGGTGCAGGAGCGTATCTACGGCATCCCGGTGGCCGACATGGCCGCCCTGGGAGCCCAGGAAACCGACCTCAAGAAGCTCGCCGAACGCGGCGTGGAGATCTTCTTCACCCAGGTCTTCCGCGATAACTTCTTCCATGCCGACATGCACCCCGGGAATATCTTCGTCACCCGCGAGCATCCCCATGACCCTCAGTACATCGCCATCGACTGCGGCATCGTGGGCAGCCTCACCCGGGAAGACCAGGACTACCTGGCGCGCAACCTGCTGGCCTTCTTCCACCAGGACTATTACGAGGTGGCGGCACTGCACATCGAGTCGGGCTGGGTGGGCGAGAATACCCGGGCCAACGAGTTCGCCGCGGCGATCCGCACGGTGTGCGAGCCGATTCTCGAGAAGCCCCTCAAGGACATCTCCTTCGGCCAGGTGCTGCTGGGGCTGTTCCAGACCGCCCGGCGCTTCGACATGGAGGTGCAGCCCCAGCTGGTGCTGCTGCAGAAGACCCTGCTCAACATCGAGGGGCTGGGCCGCCAGCTCTACCCCGACCTGGACCTGTGGACGACCGCCAAGCCCTTCCTCGAACAGTGGATGAAGGAGCGCGCCGGCGCGCTGGGGTTCTGGGAGTCTCTCAAGCGTCAGGCCCCGGAACTGACCCGCCGGATGCCCGAGCTGCCCGTACTGGCCCATCAGGCGCTCTCTCAGATGGAGCAGGAGAAGCGCCAGCGCCGCCATCAGGGCGAGGCGATCGGCGGCATCCGTCGGCAGCTGGTTCGCGAGGGACGTCGGGGCCGGCGGCTGCGCCTGGGCCTCCTGCTGCTGGCCCTGGCGCTGGCCTGGCAGCCGCTGACCCAATGGGCCGCCGGCCAGCCCTGGCCGGCGCTGGCCGCCGCCATCATCGGTCTGGCCCTGCTGGCCTGGCACTGATGGCCTCATCCACTCACGTCACGGAATCTTCATTCATGAGCGATATTCTCGAGCGTCTGCAAGCTGTCCTGGATCAACGCCGCCAGGGGGATCCCCAGGATTCCTACGTCGCCGCCTTGCATCACAAGGGCCTGAACAAGATACTCGAGAAGGTTGGTGAAGAAGCCACCGAGACCCTGCTGGCCGCCAAGGATGCCGAAGGCGGCGGAGACGCCGAGCGCCAGGCGCTGATCGCCGAAACCGCCGACCTGTGGTTTCATAGCCTGGTGATGCTGTCGCATCTCGACCTCGATCACCGCGCCGTCCTCGATGAGCTGGGCCACCGCTTCGGTGTCTCCGGCCACGACGAGAAGGCCGCCAGGTCGCAATGACCCCCTGAAAAACGTCGATTCACTGGGCTCCCGGACAGGCCGGGGCCCCCCGATCCAGAGGAAACACTCATGTTAGGTGGTATCAGTATCTGGCAGCTGCTGATCGTACTCGGCATCATCATCCTGGTCTTCGGCACCAAGAAGCTGCGCAACGTCGGCACCGATCTGGGTGGCGCCGTGAAGGGCTTCAAGAAGGCCATGCACGAGGAGGAGAAGGGCGAGAACAAGGGCGAGGGCGAGGGCGAGGACAAGGACGACCCTCAGGCGCGCGTTGACCACAAGGAAGAGTCCAACACCTACGATGTCCAGGCTGAGCGCAAGCCCGAGGAACAGGAAGAGCGAAAATAAGCCGCCATGTTTGATATCGGCTTTCTCGAACTCATGTTCATCGGCGTCGTCGGCCTGCTGGTGCTGGGTCCGGAGCGGCTGCCCAGGGCAGCGCGCACGGCCGGGCTGTGGATCGGCAAGATCAAGCGTACCGCCACCGGCATGCAGCGCGAGATCAGCGCCCAGCTGGAGGCAGAGGATCTGCGCCAGAAGCTCAACGAGCAGCAGAAGAAGCTCGACGAGAGCGTGCGCCAGGTTCAGCGCGACGTGGAAGGCCTGGCCGAGCCCGACCTCCCCGCCGACTCGCCTCGCGAGCCTCGCCAGGACAGCTCGACCCGACCCGGCCCGGAGCAGCGCCTGGACGATGCCCTGTCCCGCGCCCGCCGAGACGGCTCGGCGAGCGATGGCGCAGACAGCGACACGCGTCCCGATGAACGCACCGTGCCCTCCACCGCCGACAAGGATCCCTCCTCCCGATGAGCAAGACCGGTGACAACCCGGAACAGCACCAGGCCACGCTGATCGAGCACCTGATCGAGCTTCGCTCGCGGCTGCTGCGCAGCGTGGTGGCCATCGTGGTGATCTTCCTGGGCCTCTACGCCTTCGCCAACGACATCTACCTGTTCGTGGCGCAGCCGCTGATCGCGCTGCTGCCGGAGGGGTCGCAGATGATCGCCACCGAGGTGGCCTCGCCCTTCCTGGCCCCCTTCAAGCTGACCCTGGTGGCCGCGGTGTTCATCGCCGTCCCCTATGTGCTGCACCAGGCCTGGGCCTTCGTGGCACCGGGGCTCTACGACAACGAGAAGGCCCTGGCGGTGCCGATACTGGCCTCCAGCGTGCTGCTCTTCTACGCCGGGGCGGCCTTCGCCTACTACGTGGTCTTCCCGCTGCTCTTCTCCTTCTTCACCCAGACCGGGCCGGAGAACGTGGCGGTGATGACCGACATCAACGCCTACCTCAACTTCGTCCTCAAGCTGTTCTTCGCCTTCGGGGTCGCCTTCGAGATCCCCATCGCCACCTTCCTGCTGATCGCCTCAGGGGTGACCACGGTGGAGAGTCTCTCGAGGAAACGGCCCTACATCCTGCTGGGCTGCTTCGTGGTGGGCATGCTGCTCACCCCGCCGGACATCATCTCCCAGAGCCTGCTGGCGGTGCCCATGTACCTGCTCTACGAGGTGGGACTGCTGTTCGGCCGCCTGGCGCGGCGCAAGCAGGCTCGGCGCGAGGCGGAGGACGACTCCTAAGCTATAAGCTTTAAGCTGTAAGCCATAAGAAAACCCCCAGGGCTCAATGCTCTGGGGGGGGGACTTACGGCTTACGGCTTACGGCTTCCAACTCCCGGCGAAGCCGGGTCAGAGATCCATCATCTCGTCGATGCGATCGACCAGCTTGAAGATGCCGGTGGCCGCCTCGCTGATGCGAGTCGCCAGCATGTAGGCCGGGGTGGTGACCACCCGGTTCTCGAAATCCACCAC
>PUOM01000107.1 GCA_003552795.1 Halomonas sp.
CACCAGGGCGTCGAGATCCGGCGCCTCCTCGAGCATCTCCAGGGCGATGGTGCCCTGGCCGGCGATGATGCGCTCGTCGTCGTAGGGGTGCACGAACACCAGGTCCTGCTCTTCGGCCAGGCGATGGGCGACCTCGCCGGCTTCGGCCACGCCGTCGCCCGCCAGATGCACCTCGGCGCCCAGCTCCCGGGTGTTGCGCACCTTGAGGTTGGGCGTGTGCCGGGGCATGACGATGGTGGCGCGGATGCCAAGCCGGGCGGCGTGGTAGGCCACTGCCTGGGCGTGGTTGCCGGCGGACATGGCGATCACGCCGCGGGCACGCTCTTCGGCGCTGAGGCTCAGCAGGTGGTTGAGCGCTCCACGCTCCTTGAAGGCGGCGGTGAACTGGTGGTTCTCGAACTTGATGAAGAGCTCGCAGCCGACGATGCGCGACAGGGTGTGGGAGTGCAGACAGGGGGTGCGCTCGACGCTGCCCCGGATGCGGGCGGCGGCGGCGCGGATATCGTCGAGGGTCACGCTCATGGAGGATCGCTCCTTGCGATGATTGTTGTTGTCAGCGACGGGGGGTATCGGTCGCCTGGGCCAGGCGGCTGGCCAGGGCGAACACGTGGGGATCGTCCACCTCGAGGTCGCGCAGCGCCTCGGCCAGGTGCAGCAGGTAGTCGCGGTTGGGACCGCTGGGGCCGTGGGCCCGGGCGATCTGCTCGGCGATGGCATCCAGCGGGGCGTCGCCGAGGAAGGCGGCATTCTCCTCGGTGGCCAGATAGATCAGCCCCTCCTCGCTCTCGCCGTCGGCGAAGTGCAGCGGGACGACCTCGCGCAGGTAGCCGTTCTTCTCGCGCACATCCAGCGGCGCGAGCACCTCCTGGGTGATGCGGTAGGCCATGCCGTGGCAGACCGCGCCCGGCTCCCGGACCAGGGTGGCGACCCGCCCCGGCGCCTCCGGGGTGCCGCGGTGGTCGTGGGAGCCCTGCCAGAAGCGCCGCGACCAGCCGTGGATATGGGCCGGGCGCCGCTGGATATAGGGGAAGTCCACCTTCCAGATCAGCGAGCCGTAGCCGAACAGCCAGATCGCGTCGTGGCCGTCGAAGTGGGTCATCTGGCGGTTGAGGGCGGTGGTGTCCAGGGCCATGGTCGTTGTGCAGCCGGTAATGGGTGGAATTCCCCATGATGCGTCCGTCGCCGCCGGATGTCGAAGGGCAGGCGCGACGCGCTCAGGCGGGTGCGGTAGGCTGGCGCCTTATCAACCTTCCACTGATGGAGTCTCTGCCATGACCGTGATGATACTCGGCCTGTTGATCTTCCTGGGGGTGCACTCGGTGCGCATCGTCGCCGACGACTGGCGCAGCGCCCGGATCGCGCGGATGGGGGAGCTGCCCTGGAAGGCGGCCTATTCGGTGGTCGCCGTGGTCGGCCTGGCGCTGGCGATCTGGGGCTATGGCCGGATGCGCCTGGACCCGACCTGGGTGTGGTTTCCGCCCATGGGGCTGCGCCACGCCGTCTCGCTGCTGATGATTCCGTCCTTCATCCTGCTGGTGGCGGCCTACGTGCCGGGCAACCACCTCAAGGCGAAGCTGGGCCACCCGATGATCATCGCCGTGAAGCTGTGGGCCTTCTCCCACCTGCTGGCCAACGGCCGGCTCGGGGATATCGTCTTCTTCGGCGCCTTCCTGCTGTGGGCGGTATTCGACTTCCGCGCCGCCCGGCGTCGCCCGGCCCCCGCCATGCAGGCCCCCGGCATGGCGCGCACCGCCATCACCGTGGTGCTCGGTCTGGTTGCCTACTATCTGTTCGCCTTCCATCTGCACGTCTGGGTCACCGGCGTGCCGGTGATGTAGGTAGCGACGCGAGAGGGCTTTCACGAGCCCTCCCAGACCCGCTCCAGCACCGCCAGCGCCTCGGCAATCACCGGCTCCTCCGCCCGGCCGCGCTGCCAGATGAAGCAGAGCGCGCAGGGCAGCCGCACCCCCTCGGCCACCGCCAGCCCCCGCTCCTGGCGTTCGGCCATGGCCAGGGCGTCCCGGGCCAGGCTGAGGCCCACCCCGGCGCGCACCAGATCGAGCATGCAGGCCTCCTGATCCACCCGGGCGACCCCGTTGGGAAGCAGGCCCAGCGGGTCCAGGGCGCCATGCAGCAGCCGGTGGTGGACGGAATCCGCCGGCGTGACGATCCACGGCAGGCGGGCCAGGCGCGTCCAGTCGGCCCCGGCCAGGCGGCTGCCCCAGCCGGCCGGGGCGATCACGTGGTAGTGGAAGTGGGTCAGTTCGCGATGGGCGATCTCGGCGTCCGCCTCGCCGATGCCCGCGCCGGGCGGGGCGAGATAGAAGCCCACGTCGAGTTCGCCGCGGCGCACCCGCGCCAGCACGCTGCCGCTCATGCCCTGGGAGAGCTCGGTCTCGAGCTGCGGGGCGCGCTCCACCAGGCGGTGCAGGAAGGCGCCCAGGCGGATGAACTCCGGATCGACGATGGTGCCGATCTTCAGCCGGCCGCGCAGGGTGCTGTGCAGCGCCCGGGCGCTCTGGTCGAAGGCGGCCACCGCCGCCAGGGCCTGCTCGGCGGCGGGCAGCAGCGCCTGGCCGTCGTCGGTCAGCGAGAGCCCCCGGGGGTGACGCTGGAACAGCCTGAGGCCGAGGCCGGCCTGGAACTGCTTGAGCTTGAGGCTCACCGCCGGCTGGGTCAGGTGCAGGCGCTCGGCGGCCCGGGAGACGCTGCCCTCCCGGGCCACGGTGACGAAGGCGCGCAGGGTCTGGAGGTCCTGCATGGAGGCGCTCCCCCTCGGTAGTTGATATCAGTCGAGCTTATATCCCGGTTTTACATTACTCAATTGATCCCGCTGGCGATCCGGCTAGGCTGAATAGCCATTGGCGGCCCCGTTGCCGCTACAACAGCCACGACAGCGAGGTTATTCATGAGCACAGCCAGCATCCCGCACTATATCAATGGGCAAATGTCAGCAGGGCAGTCCGGCCTGAGCCAGGAGGTCTTCAACCCGGCCACCGGCCGGGTGAGCGGCCGAGTCGCGCTGGCCGGCGGCGCCGACGTGGAGGCGGCCGTGGCCGCCGCCCAGGCCGCCTTTCCCGCCTGGGCCGACACCCCGCCGATCCGCCGCGCCCGGGTGATGTTCAAGTTCCTCCAGCTGCTGGGCGAGCACAAGGATGAGCTGGCCGAGGCGATCACCAAAGAGCACGGCAAGGTGTTCACCGATGCCCGGGGGGAAGTGGCCCGCGGCATCGATATCGTCGAGTTCGCCTGCGGCATCCCGCAGCTGCTCAAGGGCGACTACACCGAGCAGGTCGGCAGCGGCATCGACAACTGGACGACGCGCCAGCCGCTGGGCGTCGTCGCCGGCATCACCCCCTTCAACTTCCCGGTCATGGTGCCGATGTGGATGTTTCCCCTCGCCATCGCCGCCGGCAACACCTTTATCCTCAAGCCGAGCCCGCTTGACCCCAGCGCCTCGCTGCTGATCGCCGATCTGCTCAAGCGGGCCGGGCTGCCCGACGGCGTCTTCAACGTGGTGCAGGGCGACAAGGAGAGCGTCGAGGCGCTGCTGGATCATCCGGAGGTGCGGGCGCTGTCGTTTGTCGGCTCCACGCCGATCGCCAACCTGATCTACGAGCGCGGCGCCCGCCACGGCAAGCGCATCCAGGCGTTGGGCGGCGCCAAGAACCATATGGTGGTGATGCCCGATGCCGACCTCGACAAGGCGGTGGACGCGCTGATCGGCGCCGCCTATGGCTCCGCCGGCGAGCGCTGCATGGCGATCAGCGTGGCGGTGCTGGTGGGCGACGTGGCCGACGAGATCGTGCCACGCCTGGCCGAGCGGGCCCGCGCCCTCAAGGTCAAGAACGGCATGGCGCTCGACGCCGAGATGGGCCCCATCGTCACCCGTCAGGCCCATGAGCGCATCACCGGCTATATCGACAAGGGCGTTGCCGAGGGCGCCGACCTGGTGGTCGACGGCCGGGACTTCGATGCCGGCACCGCCGGCGAGGGCTGCGCCGACGGCTTCTGGATGGGCGGCACCCTGTTCGACCACGTCACCCCGGAGATGACCATCTATCGGGAAGAGATCTTCGGGCCGGTGCTGGCCTGCGTGCGGGTGCCCGACATCGCCACCGCCATCCGGCTGATCAACGACCACGAGTTCGGCAACGGCGTGAGCTGCTTCACCGAGAGCGGCAGCGTGGCCCGGGAGTTCGGCCGCCGCATCCAGGTGGGCATGGTGGGCATCAACGTGCCGATCCCGGTGCCCATGGCCTGGCACGGCTTCGGCGGCTGGAAGCGCTCGCTGTTCGGCGACACCCACGCCTACGGCGAGGAGGGCGTGCGCTTCTACACCAAGCAGAAGTCGATCATGCAGCGCTGGTCCGACTCCATTAACGCCGGCGCCGAGTTCGCCATGCCGACCCATAAATAAGGCTTTTCGCAGGCTAGCGTGAAACTGCCCTGTGGGAGCCCGGGTCCCCCGGGCGAATGGCGCCGCAGGCGCCCCGGCGGTGTTGGTGAGGTTGGCATCTTCCGCCAGGAGTCCTTCGGCCTCCATTCGTCGAAGCGTCGAACCGCGGGCACAGCCCAGCGCCCACAAGAAGTTCTCAGCCTTAACCAAGGCTCATGCCAGTTTGCGAAAAAATAAGCAGCATGAGCCACCATTTGCCGCAGTGAGATCACGTCATGGCAGAGCGCGAATTTGACTATATCGTGGTAGGCGCCGGCACGGCCGGCTGCCTGCTGGCCAACCGCCTGAGCGCCGATCCGGCCAACCGGGTGCTGCTGATCGAGGCGGGCGGTCGCGACAACTATCACTGGATCCATATCCCGGTGGGCTACCTCTACTGCATCGACAACCCGCGCACCGACTGGCGCTTTCGCACCGAGCCCGACCCCGGGCTCAACGGCCGCTCGCTGATCTACCCCCGCGGCAAGACGCTGGGCGGCTGCTCGAGCATCAACGGCATGCTCTACATTCGCGGTCAGGCCCGGGACTATGACCACTGGGCCGAGCTCACCGGGGAGGACGCCTGGCGCTGGGAGAGCTGCCTGCCGGACTTCATGAAGCATGAGGATCACCACGGCCTGGACGCGGCAGGCGGCGCCGACGCCGCCCACCGCGACTTCCACGGCCGCGGCGGCGAGTGGCGCGTCGAGAAGCAGCGTCTGAGCTGGCAGGTGCTCGACGACTTCGCCACCGCGGCCGTGGAGGCCGGCATCCCCCGCACCCGGGACTTCAACCGCGGCGACAACGAGGGGGTCGACTACTTCGAGGTCAACCAGCGTGCCGGCTGGCGCTGGAACACCGCCAAGGCCTTCCTGCGCGGCGTCGAGAAACGCGACAACCTGACCCTGTGGCACTCCAGCCAGGTGCTGGGGCTCGAGGTGGCGCCCGGCGGCGAGGACGGCGAGCCCCGCTGCACGGGGGTGCGGGTCGAGCGCGGGGGCGAGGAGGTGACCGCCCGTGCCGGGCGGGAGGTGATCCTCTCCGCCGGGGCCATCGGCTCGCCCCAGCTGCTGCAGCTCTCCGGCATCGGCGCGGCGCAGCTGCTGGCCGAGCACGAGATTCCCGTGGTCGCCGACCTGCCCGGGGTGGGGGAGAACCTCCAGGACCACCTGCAGATCCGCTCGGTCTACAAGGTAAGCGGGGCGATGACCCTCAACACCATGGCCAACTCCCTGGTCGGCAAGGCGAAGATCGGCCTGGAGTACGCGCTGAAGCGCACGGGCCCCATGAGCATGGCGCCCTCCCAGCTGTGCGCCTTCACGCGCAGCTCCGACGAGCATGCGCACCCCAATATCGAGTACCACGTCCAGCCGCTGAGCCTGCCCGCTTTCGGCCAGCCGCTGGATACCTTTCCGGCCATCACCGCGAGCGTCTGCAATCTCAACCCCACCAGCCGCGGCACGGTGCGCATCACCAGCCGCGACCCGCGCCGAGCGCCGGCCATCGCGCCCAACTATCTGAGCACGCCGGAAGATCGCCAGGTGGCGGCGGACTCGCTGCGGGTCACCCGACGCATCGCCGAGCAGCCCGCCTTCGCCAGGTACTCTCCGGAGGAGGTGAAGCCCGGCGTTCAGTATCAGAGCGATGAGGACCTGGCGCGGCTGGCCGGCGATATCGGCACCACCATCTTCCATCCGGTGGGCACCGCGAAGATGGGCCGGGCCGACGACCCCACGGCGGTGGTGGACCCTCACCTGCGGGTGCATGGGGTGGCAGGGCTGCGCGTGGTGGACGCCAGCGTCATGCCCACCATCACCAGCGGCAACACCAATTCGCCGACCCTGATGATCGCCGAGAAGGCGGCGGCCTGGATCCTGGCCGGCGAGTAACTTTTCCGTCATCGACGGCAAATAGTGTTTGACCTGCGCCCGAGAAGGGCGCAACATACGCGCAGTTGGTTAGCAAGTTGAACGTCGCAAGTGGTCATCGAAACGCTCTAGTGTCGATTTCCCGGTGAAAGGTTTCTTGTTCTACCCACTGCAACTCGGGTATTTCCCGGAAAATCAAACGCTATTCGAGGAATTCGAAAATGGCTACCGGTACTGTCAAGTGGTTCAACGATACTAAAGGCTTCGGCTTCATCTCTCCGGACGACAATGGCGACGACCTGTTCGCGCACTTCTCCGAGATTCAGGCTGACGGCTTCAAGTCCCTGCAAGACGGTCAGAAGGTCTCCTTCGACGTCACCCAGGGCAAGAAAGGCCTCCAGGCTTCCAACATCAAGGTCATCGGCTAATCGCCAGCTGACACTGATGTAGCTCCCTCGGGAGCACGAGAGGGCCCGCCATGCGCGGGCCCTTTCGCGTGTGCGCTATCTGCATGGACAGCGTCTGGCCTCCGGGGCATCCCCGGAGCCTTCTAGGCGCCGGCAGCAGGTTCGCCTCAACAGGCGCCGAGGTCGCCCCTGCGGGGTCAGACCCTGAGGCCTCCCCAGATTTTTCTCGGCGTTGGCGGCAGGTTCGACTCAAAAGGCGCCGAGATCGCCCCTGAGGGGTCAGACCCCGGCCAAGTCACGAAGCCCGTCATGGTGCGCCTTGCGAGCGGTTTCGACGCCGCCGGGGTCTGACCCCTCAGGGCCCGCCAACGCTGGCAAAGTCGCACCGAGATGCTGACAGGTAGTTGATTTTATTCGGTTATTCGTGGGGAGGTCTCAGGGTCAGTCCCTGGGGAATCCCCAGATTTTTCTCGGCGTTGGCGGCAGGTTTGCCTCAACAGGCGCCGAGGTCGCCCCTCAGGGCCTCTCCCCGTTATAAGAGTATTTGGAATAAAAAGAGACCCACAAAGAACTTTTTAGAATAATTTGCGGGCGGCACAATGGGAGGGTCTTCCTTCCCGATCGGATACCCGCCATGCCCCTGGACGCCTGGATCTCCCTCGCCGTCGTGATCGCCGCCTTCCCGCTGATGGCCTTCTCGCGGCTCGGACCGGACGTCGTCCTGATGGGGGCGGTGATTCTGCTGCTCACCCTCGGCATCATCGAGCCGTCCCAGGCGCTGGGCGGCTTCTCCAGCACCGGCCTGTTCACCGTAGCCTTCATGTATATCCTGGTCACCGCCATCCGCCAGACCGGCGGCATCGACCTGATCATTCGCCATGTGCTCGGCCGGCCTCGCCGCGAAAGCGGTGCGCTGCTGCGTCTGCTGCTGCCGGTGGCCTCGCTGAGCGGCCTGCTCAACAACACCCCAGTGGTGGCCACCTACATTCCCGCCGTGCTGAGCTGGAGTCGTCGCCTGAGCGTGCCGGCCCACCGTCTGCTGATGCCGCTCAGCTTCGCCTCCATCCTCGGCGGCACCATCACCCTGTTCGGTACCAGCACCAATCTGGTGGTCCATGGCCTGCTGGTGGACCGCTCGCCGGAGCTGGCCATGGGGCTCTTCGATCTCGCCTGGGTGGGGGTGCCGGTGGCCGTGATCGGCCTGCTCTATCTCGTCCTGCTCGCGCCGCGGCTGCTGCCGGCGCGCCGCGGCGCCGCGGCGGCCTTCGAGAACCCCCGGGAGTTCACCATCGAGATGGAGGTCGACCCGGCGGGACCGCTGGTCAACCGCAGTGTGGAGGAGGCGGGGCTGCGTCACCTCCAGGAGCTGTTCCTGGTGGAGATCGAGCGCGACGGCAACGTGGTCAGCGTGGTGGGTCCCGGTGAGCGGCTCAAGGGCGGCGACCGGCTGGTGTTCGCGGGCACCAGCGAAGGGGCGGTGGAGCTGCAGCAGGTGCGCGGACTGATGCCCTCGCGCCACGGGGAGTCGAGCCTGGAGAAGGACTTCAAGGAGCGCCGCCTGGTGGAGGCGGTGGTCTCCAGCCAGTGCCAGTTCGTCGGCCAGCGCATCCGCGACGGCCATTTCCGCACCCTCTATGGCGCCGCCGTGCTGGCGGTGTGTCGCGGTGGCGAGCGGGTCGCCGGCAACCTCGGCCAGGTGCGCCTGCAGCCCGCCGATGTCCTGCTGCTGGAGGCGCGCCCGCCCTTCATCGAGCGCCACCGCCAGTCCCGGGACTTCCTGCTGATCAGCCAGCTCAACGGCGCGGCGCGTCCGGTGCACGAGAAGGCCTGGCTGGCCTGGAGCATCCTGGCCGGCGTGGTGGCCCTGGCGAGCCTCGGGGTGATGAGCATGATGAACGCCGCCATGCTGGGGGCGGGCCTGGCGCTGCTGAGCGGCTGCTGTTCAGTGGGCGACGCCAAGCGCGGCCTGGATACCCAGGTGCTGCTGACCATCGCCGCCTCCTTCGGCCTGGGGGCGGCCCTGGAGAGCTCCGGGGCCGCGGCGGCCCTGGCCAGCGGGGCCCTGGGGCTGGCCGACGGCAATCCGCTGCTGCTGCTGATCGGCGTCTACCTGCTGGTGGCGCTGCTGACCGAGCTGGTCACCAACAACGCCGCCGCGGTGATCACCTTCCCGGTGGTGATGGCCAGCGCCGAGAGCCTCGGCGTGAGCCCCATGCCCTTCGTGGTGGCGGTGATGTTCGCCGCCTCGGCGAGTTTCCTGACGCCGATCGGCTACCAGACCAATCTGATGGTGCACGGGCCCGGCGGCTACCGCTTCGGCGATTTCCTGCGCGTGGGCGGGCTGCTCAACCTGATCGTCGCCGCGGTGGCGCTGACGCTGATTCCCCTTGTCTGGCCCTTCTGACGAACCGCGGCGTCTCGCCGCCGTCACGGCTTTGCGGTAGGGTGTCGGGTCTGATTTCCCCGACAAACGGAAGCCCAACCCATGAGCCAACCCGGTGAGCTGATCATCGAACCGAAGGGCGGCAAGCCTGCCGACGCCTGCGTCTTCATTCTGCATGGCCTGGGCGCCGACGGCAGCGACTTCGAACCGCTGGTGCCGGCGCTCTCGCTGCCGGCCGATGCCAGCGTGCGCTTTATCCTGCCCCATGCGCCGCGTTTGCCGGTGACCATCAACGGCGGCATGGTGATGCCGGCCTGGTATGACATCCTCGAGATGAACCTGGGGCGCCGCGTCGACGAGCCACAGCTCATGGTCTCCGCCGAGCGCATTCAGGGCCTGGTCCGCGAGCAGATCGGCCACGGCATCGACAGCCGGCGGATCATCCTGGCCGGCTTCTCCCAGGGCGGGGCGGTGGCCTACCAGGCGGCGCTCTCCTTCGAGCAGCCGCTGGGCGGCCTGCTGGCCATGTCCACCTACTTCGCCACCGCCGAGTCCATCGAGCGCCACGCGGCCAATCGCGAGCTGCCCGTGGAGGTGCACCACGGCAGCTTCGATCCGGTGGTGCCCGAGGCGCTGGGCCGTGCCGGCTTCGAGCGGGTCAAGTCGCTGGGCTATCCCGCCCACTATCGCCAGTACCCCATGGCCCATGCGGTGTGCCCCCAGCAGGTGGGCGATATCGGCCACTGGCTGAGCCAGCGCCTGGCGCGCTGAGGGCTCGCTCTGGCCTCTGGCCCGCTGAGGGCTCTCCCAATGTCGCCTCGACAGGGTCGGGGCGGCTCGGCAAACTGACGGAAAATTATTTCGGCACGCCTTCAGGAAAGAGACAATGAGCACTTCCCCTTTCGCCAATCTCCCCGATGCCCAGGGCTACTTCGGCCGCTTCGGTGGCCAGCTGATCCCGCCGGCACTCAAGACGGTGATGGACGAGATCGACGCCGCCTACGAGGAGATCCGCGTTCGCGAGGACTTCCAGCAGGAGCTGGCCAGCCTGTTCGCCGACTACGTCGGCCGACCCAGCCCGATCTTCCACGCCCGGCGCCTCTCCGCGAAGCTGGGCGGTGCTCAGATTCACCTCAAGCGCGAGGACCTCAATCACACCGGCGCCCACAAGATCAACCACTGCCTGGGCGAGGCGCTGCTGGCCAAGTTCATGGGCAAGACCAAGGTGATCGCCGAGACCGGTGCCGGCCAGCACGGCGTGGCGCTGGCCACCGCCTGCGCCCTGGTGGGAATTCCCTGCGAGATTCACATGGGCCAGGTGGATATCGAGAAGGAGCACCCCAACGTCACCAGGATGAAGATCCTGGGCTGCAAGCTGGTCCCGGTGACCCGCGGCACCGCAACCCTCAAGGACGCCGTGGACAGCGCCTTCGAGGAGTACCTCAAGGATCCGCAGCATTTCATCTACGCCATCGGCTCGGTGGTGGGGCCGCACCCCTTCCCGAAGATGGTCCGCGACTTCCAGTCGGTCATCGGCCGCGAGTCCCGCGAGCAGTTCCTGGCGCGTCACGGTCGCCTGCCCGACCACGTCACCGCCTGCGTGGGCGGCGGCTCCAACGCCATCGGCATGTTCACCGCCTTCCTCGAGGACGAGGCGGTGCATCTGGTGGGCGTGGAGCCCGCCGGCGAGGGCCTCGACACCCAGCGCCATTCGGCCACCCTGACCCTGGGCAAGCCGGGGGAGATCCACGGCATGGCCTGCTATGTGCTGGAGGACGAGGCCGGCAACCCCATGCCGGTGCACTCCATCGCCTCGGGCCTCGACTACCCGGGCGTCGGCCCCCAGCACAGCTACCTCAAGGAGCTGGGCCGGGTCGACTACCAGAGCGTCAGCGATGCCGAGTGCCTGGACGCCTTCCTGACCCTCTCCCGGGTCGAGGGGATCATTCCGGCACTGGAGAGTGCCCACGCCGTGGCCTGGGCCATGCGCGAGGCGCCCGGGCTGCCGAAGGATCAGCATATCCTGGTCAACCTCTCCGGGCGCGGCGACAAGGACGCCGACTACGTGGCGGACAAGCTCGGGCTGTGAGCCCGGGTGGTGCCCGGCAAGCGATTCTAGGGTAGGGTGGTAGCCGGCCCCGGAGGGGCTTCTTTCACTGGACGCAGGGAGTGTCGTGGCTTGAGCATGGAGAGAGTCAGGCGGGCATGGCAGCGCTGGTGGGACGGAGCTGAGGAGGTCACCCCCGACCTCGGCGACCTGCTGCTGGCGTGCTACCCGGGAGCGGTCATGCTGCTCGACGAGCAGGGGGTGGTGCTGCAGGTCAATCCGGAGTTCGAGCGGCATGCCGGCCACCCTCCCGATGCCATCCTCGGCCGCCGGGTCGTGACCCTGGATGCCGACCCCCTCCACGGCGGCTTCACCCCCGCCCTGGAGCACTGCCTCACCACCCGCCAGCCCTGGCAGGGGGTGCTGCTCTGCCGGCGCGCCGACGACGCCCTCTGCCACCAGACCACCCTGATCCAGCCCCTGGAGGCGCCGCCGGGCGGCCCGCTGCGGCTGCTGGTCATCCAGTACGACGTCACCGGCATGCGCCGGCGAGAGCTCCACGATCGCCAGCTGCTGGCCCGTCTCGGTGATACCGTCGCGCGCCTGCCCGGGGCGGTATTCCGCCTGCGCCAGACCGCGACGGGCCGCCTGGAGCTGCTCTACGCGAGCGAGGGTCTCGTGGCGCTGGCGGGGCTGACGCCAGAGCAGGCGATGAACGATATCGAGCGGCTGTTCGGCCTGATCGTGCCGGAGGATCGCCAGCGGCTCGAGACCTCCCTGGCGCGGTCGGCCCAGAGCCTGGTGCCCTGCCAGCTGCCGCTGCGTCTCGACCTGCCGAACGGCCTGCTCCATCTGGAGGCGCGCGCCCGGCCGCAGCGCCGCCGCGACGGCAGCACCCTGTGGGATGGCCTGCTGGTCGAGGCCATGGCGGACCATCGCGATCGGGTCGGCGGGCCCGGCGAGGGGCCGCCGGCTGCCCGCGATGCTGACCCAGCGTGAGGGGGCGGCCTGGCAATCGCGCCGCGAAGGGGGCAGGATTCTGGTCATGACATCTATTGCTCTGATTCTGCTGGCGCTTTTCTGCCTGCTCGACCGCTATCTGCGCCGCGCCTGCGTGGTGTTCATCGCCTTCGCCCTGGTGATGTCGTTCGCCTGGTGGCGGCTGGGCGCCCCCTGGCTGGCCGCCGCCGAGCTGCTGCTGGGGGCGCTGCTCACCGGGGGCGTCCTGCTCCACGCGCTGGGCCGGGCGGGCGATGTGCCCCGCCTGCCCCAGCGGGATGCCCCGACGCGGCGCGGTGCCCAGGCCCCGTTGCGCTGGCTAGCGGCCCTGGCCTGGCTGGGCCTTACCGCCCTGGCCATGGCGGCGCTCTTCGGCACCGAGCGCTTGATCCTGGCGGCAGGGCGGCTGCCGGAGGGGGGCATGATCTCCCTGGTGCTCTCCGGGCTGCTGGTCATGGCGCTGGGGCTCTGGGCCTTCGCCCACTATCGCCATCTGCTGCGCCGGCTGCTGGCCTTCAACGTGCTCGGGTCCGGCGTCTTTCTGCTGCTGGCCGGACTGGCGGGGACCGCGCCCGAGGTCCAGGGGCTGATCCTGGTGGGTCTGGTGGTGGCGCTGGTCGGCTCGGTGCTGGGGGTGCTGCTGCTGCGCCGTCTGCACGCCCTGGAGGGCAGCGTGACCCTCGAGTCCGAGGGCGGTCCATGAGTGCAGCCATGACCCCGCTGCTGTGGCTGGCGCTGGTGGCCCCGCTGCCGCTGGGCCTGCTGGCCCTCTGGAAACCGCCGTACCGCATGCGTGACGTGGTGATCGCCGCCGGGGGGCTGCCGCTGGTGACCCTCTGGCTGCTGTCCCGGGCGGGGGAGGGGGCGCTGCAGGGCAGCCTGGCGCTGGGCGGGCTCTCGCTGCACTGGCGGCTGGACGCCCTGGCGGCGCTGCTGCTGCTGCTGACCCAGCTGGTACTGCTGGCCAGCGCGGCCTACGCCGTGGGGCATCGTCGCGCGGCGCTCTCCGGCGATGCCTCCCATGCTCGCTTCTGGCCGCTGCTGGGCGGCCTGGCGGTCGCCCTGGGGGTGATCTGGGTGGCCGCCGACCTGCTGCTGCTCTACGCCGGGCTGGAGCTGATGGGGCTCTGCGCGGTGGGCATGATGCTGCTGCCCGGCAAGGCCGAGGCGATACGCGCCGGCCTGCGCTACCTGCTCTACGCCCTGGTGGGGTCGCTGGCCTGGCTGCTGGGGGTGGCGCTGCTGCTGGGGGCCTGGGGCACCCTGGAGCTGAGCGCTCTGGCCGCGGTGGCCGAGCCCGACATCACCACGCGCATCGGCATGGCGCTGCTGGCCGGGGGGCTGCTGCTCAAGGCGGCGATCTTCCCGCTGCATGGCTGGCTGGCGCCGGTCCATGCCAGCGCCTGGACCCCGGTCAGCGCCGTGCACGGTGCTCTGGTGGTCAAGGCCTCGTTCTTCATCCTGATCATCCTGTGGCGACTGCTGCTGCCCGAGGCGGTGGCCGCGGCCTGGGCGCTGGGGCTGCTGGGTGCCGCGGCGGTGCTGTGGGGTGGGCTCAAGGCATGGCGCGCCGATTCGCTCAAGCAGGTGGTGGCCTGGTCCACGGTGGGCCAGCTCGGCTACCTGATGCTGGCCTTTCCGCTGCTGGCCGGCGCCGCGGCGCCGGTGGCCGCCATGGCCTGGCAGTCCACCTGGCTGCAGCTGGCCGGCCACGCCCTGGCCAAGGCGGCGATGTTCATGGCCGCCGGCAACCTGATGTTCTCCACCGGCGCCAGCCGCCTGGCCGACCTGGCCGGCACCAGCCGCCGGCTGCCGCTGTCGCTGATGACCTTCGGTATCGCGGCGGTGACCCTGATGGGGCTGCCGCCCAGCGCCGGCTTTACCGCCAAGTGGCTGCTGCTGCAGGCCTCCCTGGCGTCGGGGCAGTGGCTCTGGGCCGCGGTCCTGGTGCTCGGCACCCTGCTCACCGCCGCCTATGTGTTTCGCATGCTGCGCTGCTCCTTCGTGGAGGAGGCGCCGCGCCATGAGTTTCAGCCGCTGCCCCGAGGCATGGATCTGACGCCACTGCTGCTGGCGCTGGCCGCCATCGGGCTGGGTCTGGTGGCGGAGTGGCCGCTGTCGCTGCTGCGTCAGGGAGGGGTGCCATGAGCGCAGCCTTCTTCCCGGTCGCGACCCTGGCCACCTCGCTGCTGGCGGCGGCGATCATCTTCCTGCTGCCGGAGGGCGCCTTCCGGGCTCGCACCGGCCTCAACCTGGCCGCGGCGGTGCTCAAGATCGGCCTGGTGGCGTGGATGGTGCGCGGGCTCAGCCAGGGGCACTCCTACGCGGTGGAGTTCCCGGTGCTGGAGGGGCTGGCCTTCGTGCTGCGTGCCGATGCGCTGGGCATCATGTTCGCCGGGCTCTCCTCGCTGCTGTGGCTGTTCACCACCGTCTACGCCATCGGCTACCTGGAGGACTCGCCCAATCGGCGCCGCTTCTTCGGCTTCTTCAGCCTCTGCGTGGCCAGCACCCTGGGGATCAGCCTGGCCGGCAACCTCTTCACCTTTCTGATCTTCTATGAGCTGCTGACCCTCTCCACCTACCCCCTGGTGGCCCACCGGGGCAATCCCAAGGCGCTGGCCGCGGCCACCCTCTATCTGCGCTTCACCCTCACCGCCGGTCTGGTGCTGATGCTCGGCATGGTGGCGCTGCACGCCCTGGCCGGGGATATCCGCTTCGGCCAGCGGGAGGTGCTCGCCGAGTTCGGCGCCGAGCAGCGCGGCACCCTGATCGCCATCTTCTGGGTGCTGATTGCCGGCCTCGGGGTCAAGGCGGCCCTGGTGCCGCTGCACGGCTGGCTGCCTCGCGCCATGGTGGCGCCGGCGCCGGTCAGCGCCCTGCTCCACGCGGTGGCGGTGGTCAAGGCCGGGGCCTTCGGCATCGTGCGCCTGGTCTATGACGTCTACGGTGCCGAGCTCAGCCAGGCGCTGGGGCTGCTCACCGGGCTTGCCATCGTCGCCAGCGTGACCATCCTCTATGCCTCGCTGCGTGCCCTGGCACAGGTGGAGCTCAAGCGACGGCTGGCCTTCTCCACGGTCAGCCAGGTGAGCTATATCGTGCTCGGCATCGGGCTGTTCGGGCCACTCGGCACCATCGCCGCACTCTCCCATCTGCTGCACCAGGGCATGATGAAGATCACCCTGTTCTTCTGCGCCGGCAACTATGCCGAGGAGCTGGGTATCCACCGCATCGACGAGCTCGACGGAGCGGGGCGGCGCATGCCGCTGACCAGCCTGGCCTTCAGCGTGGGGGCGCTGGGCATGATCGGCCTGCCGCCGCTGGTGGGCTTTCTCAGCAAGTGGTACCTGGGCACCGGGGCGGTGCAGGCGGGCATGCCCTGGGTGATCGCGGTGCTGGTGGCCAGCAGCCTGCTCAACGCCGCCTATTTCCTGCCGATCCTCTACCGGCTGTGGTTCTGTCCCGGTCCCGACCACGGCGTTGGCGAGTGGCCCGCGGAGCGCCACCTCGGCCGCTTCGAGACCAGCAGCTGGCTGCTGGTGCCGGCGCTGGCCACGGCACTGTTCAGCGTGCTGGCAGGTCTGTTCGCCGGGTTGCCCTACAGCCCGCTGGAGTGGGCGACCCGGGTCGCCAACCTGGAGTACCTGCCATGAGTCAGGAGATCTTTGCCGCGCTGATGGTCGTCGCGCTGCTCTGGCCGCTGGCGCTGGTGCTGCGCGAGCCGCTGATGGCGGCGCTGAACGCACGCGGCGAGACGCGCTTTCCCCTGGGCCCGCTGTGGGCCACGGCGCCGCTGCCGGCGCTGCTGCTGGCGCTGCTGGGCGGGGAGGGAAGCCTTGCGCTGTCGTCCTGGCTGCTGGGCGGCGTCTGGGTGCTGGACGAGACGCGCCGGGTGCTGCTGGCGTTCACGGCGCTGCTCTGGCTGCTGGCCGGCTGGTATGCGCGGGGCTACCTGGCGGGCGAGGGCGAGCGGGCCACCGCCGGCAACGGTGCGGCGAGTGCGCGGCTGGCGCGCTTCGCCATCTTCTGGCCGCTGACGCTCTCCGGCAACCTCCTGCTGCTGCTGGCCGAGGATATCGCCAGCTTCTACCTGGGCTTTGCGGTGATGACCTTCGCCGCCTACGGCCTGGTGATCCACTCCGGCACTCGGGACGCCCTGACCGGCGGTCGCGCCTACCTGATCATGGCGGTGCTCGGCGAGGGGCTGATCCTGGGCGGCCTGCTGTGGGGGGCCGGCAGCCTGGGGGCGCTGACGCTGGGCGAGCTGCGCGAGGGGCTCGTCAACCTCGAGCACGGCGTCTGGATCGGGGCGCTGCTGTGGCTCGGCTTCGGGGTCAAGGCCGGGGTGGCGGGCCTGCACCTGTGGCTGCCCCTGGCCCACCCGGTGGCACCGACGCCGGCCAGCGCCGTGCTCAGCGGCGCCATGGTCAAGGCCGGGGTGGTGGGCTGGATGGCGACCCTGCCGCTTGGCCTGGTGGAGGCCGATGCGGCCTTCGCCGGCCTGGGCCGCATCATGCTGGCGGTGGGCCTGGCGGGGGCCCTCGGCGCTGCCCTGATCGGGGTCTGCCAGCGCCACCCCAAGGCGGTTCTGGCCTACTCCAGCGTCAGCCAGCTCGGCATGCTCGCGGTCCTGGTGGGGATGGGGCTCGCGGCTCCTGGCCTGTGGCCGGCCCTGGCGCCGGCGGTGGTGCTCTTTGCCGCCCACCACGGGCTGACCAAGGGGGCGCTGTTTCTGGGCGTGGGCATCGGCGAACATCCCCCGCGGCTGCCGGCCTGGGCGCTGGCCGTGCTGCTGACGCTGCCGGCGCTGTCGCTGGCCGGCGTGCTGGGCTCGGGCCTCACCACCAAGTGGGTCTTCAAGGCGGCGCTCTACGACGGTGGCTTCGCGGGCCTGGTGACCTGGCTCTCCCTGGCCGCGGTGGGCACCACGGTGCTCATGGCGCGGGCCCTGTGGCGGCAGTGGCAGGGTGAGCGGCAGGCGCGTCTGGATGGACTGATGCCGCTCGCTGCCCCCATGCCGGTGGCCTGGCTGCTGCTGTTGGTGAGCGCTCTGGCGCTGCCGCTATGGCTGCCGGTGGCGGGCATGCGCCCGGCGTCGCCGCCCGTGTCAGAGCTGTTCGGCCTCTGGTGGCCGGCGCTGCTGGGGCTGGCAGTGGCGCTGCTGGTGGGCTGGCGGGTGCACCGTCAGCCGCCGCGCCTGGCCTGGCGGCGCCCGCCGCCGGGAGATCTCTGGTGGCCGCTGACGCGACGTCTCGGCCGGCTGTGGGGCGGCACCCGGCCCTGGCTTGCGCGTCTGGCCGCGGCCAAGAAGGGGTGGGTGGCCTGGTGGGCGGCCCTGGAGCGTTCGGCGACCTCCGCCCTGGATGGGCTGAGCGAGCGCGAGGCGTGGCTGTCCCGCCACGGCGCGCTGCTGATGATGGCGGTCGCCGTGGGACTCGCCCTGGTGCTGCTGGCTTCTCCCTAAAGCAGCTCCTCGCCGGCGAGAGCCAGCCGCGAGCGCTCGACGCTTTTCAGGGTGACGTGGCCGGCGTGGGGCCAGTCGCGGAAGCGCTGCACCAGCGCCGCCATGCCGCAGGTGTTGGCGGTCAGATAGGGAGTGTCGATCTGGCCGACGTTGCCCAGGCAGACGATCTTGGTGTTGCGCCCGGCTCGGGTGATCAGCGACTTGAGCTGCTTGGGGGTGAAGTTCTGGGCCTCGTCGATGATCAGGAAGGTGTCGTTGAGGGTGCGCCCGCGCATGAAGCCCGGGGCGCGGATCTGCACCCGGGCGCCAAGCAGCTGGCGGGTGGCGCCGTTGTCCCAGCTGGATTCGCCGTTCTCGTCGCGCAGCAGGTTGTCCATGTTGTCGTGGAAGGCGCCCATCCAGGGCGACATCTTCTCCTCCTCGGTGCCGGGCAGGAAGCCGATATCCTCGCTCATGGAGATCGGCGCCCGAGTGAAGACGATGCGCTCGAAGCGCTTGGTATCCAGGGTCTGCTGGAAGGCGGCGGCCAGGGTCATGAAGGTCTTGCCGGTGCCGGCGCTGCCGGCGATGGTCACCAGGTCGATGTCGTCATCCATCAGCAGGTTGAGGGTGAAGTTCTGCCGACAGTCGTGGGCGTGGACGCCCCAGACGCTGGTGCCGTGCCGATAGTTGGCGAGCAGCTCCAGACGGGCGCGCTGCCCGCTCGCCTCGCGCACGATGGCCTCGAAGCCGCCCTCGTCGTCGCTGTCCGCCACCAGCATGCCCGGGTGCCAGTCGGTGGGGATCTCGCCGGCGAGGTGGTAGACCACCCGCTGCTCCTCGCGCTCGACGTTGACCTCCAGCGCCAGGCCGTTCCACAGCTCGCTGCCGGCGTCCGGATAGACCCGCACCCCTTCCAGCATGGCGTCGCTGTCGTCGAAGGCGCGATCGTTGAGGTAGTCCTCCACCGGCACGCCCAGGGCGGCGGCCTTGACCCGCAGGTTGATGTCCTTGGTGATCAGGATGACCGAGGCGTCCGGCCGCTCCCGGTGCAGCCGGCAGGTCTCGGCGAGGAGGCGATTGTCGGGGCTCTCGTCGAGGGGCTCCACGCGTTCCAGGTCCGGATAGCAGAGCAGGCGCAGGTGCCCTTCGGGGCCGCTCAGGCGGGGAATGGGAATCCCCTCGCGGATCTGCGCCAGGTCGACGTCGGCGGTGAGGTCCGAGAGGGTGCGGCTGACCTGACGGGCGGTGCGGGCGATCTCCCGGGCACCGTTCTTGAGCGTGTCCAGCTCCTCGAGCACGGTCATCGGGATGACGACATCATGTTCGTCGAACTGGTAGAGGGCGGCGGGGTCGTGGAGCAGGACATTGGTGTCCAGCACATAGAGACGAGTGGCCTTCTTGTCGATACGTACCATCGGCGCAACTCCTGATTGTCGCGAGTGGACGTCCTGTGTGACGTCCCGATGTCGACACTGTCAGCGCACGATGTCAGAGGGGTGACAGGGGCCCGACGGTGTCGTGCGGCGCTTCTACTCCCTCCTGTGGCAAGCCTGTGACGGTTTCCTGTCGTTTTCGACAGCGAGCGGGGCGCAGGGTGCGCTCCCGGCTTCTAGAGAGCATGATATCCCCCGTGTATTGCTGCTATGCAAAATAAGCAGATGTTTCAACGTTTCCTCAGCGTGGGGTTTCCGTATCCTGATAGACGCTCTCGACGTCGAGGGTGGAGCCATTGCCCAGCGCCTCGAAATGCTCGGCCAGCCACTCCTCGGCGGTGCGCCGGCCTTCGTCGCGCAGGTGACAGAGGAAGGGCCACTCGGCGTTCATCTTGCTCGAGACGGAGAGCTCGCCCAGGGTCTCGTCGCCGGCGATGCGGTGGAAGAGGGTGCCGGCGTAGCAGCCGATATCCACGCCCTGTTCGCCGAGCAGGCGCTGCAGCATGGCGATCATGCGCACCTCCTTGATCAGCGAGGCGTTGAAGGTGATCTCGTTCAGGCGGTTCATGATCGCCGCGGCGCTGGTGGGCAGTTCCTCCCGGTAGATGGGGTTGATCTGCACGATGACGATATCCCGGGAGCCGCAGTGCTCCATCAGCGGCATCAGCGAGGGATTGCCCATGTAGCCGCCATCCCAGTAGGCCTCGCCGTCGATCTCCACCGCCTTGAACACCGTGGGCAGACAGGCCGAGGCCATCACCGCATCCACGCTCATCTCCTCGCGGGTGAAGATGCGCTGCTTGCCGCTGCGCACGTTGGTGGCGGTGACGAACAGCTTGAGATCCGGACAGCGGCGTACCCGCTCGAAGTCGACCCGCTCGCTGACGATATCGCGCAGCGGATTGAGATCGAAGGGGTTGAACTGGTAGGGGGAGACCAGCCGACTCATCAGATCCATGGCGATGTAGCCCGGCGAGTGGTCGAGGCTCCAGTTGCCGCGGACCACGTCCAGCGGGGTGCGCTGGATGGGGCTGGTCATGCCGGCTCGACTCACCGCCTGCCAGAAATCATGCAGCGCCTGGCGGGCGGTGTCGCGGTCACCGCGGGTCAGGGCATCGGCCATCACCACCCCGTTCATGGCCCCGGCGCTGGTCCCGCTGATCCCCTCGATCTCGATGCGGGAATCCTCCAGCAGGCGGTCCATCACCCCCCAGGTGAAGGCGCCGTGGGAGCCGCCGCCCTGCAGGGCCAGGTCGATTCGTTTGGTCTCGGTCATCTTCTCTCCTTGTCCTCGACGAATACGCCTCTGATCTTACTGCATCAGCCGAGTTCCTGCGGCCAATGACTCCATGCGATGGTGTTGATGGCATGGATCCCTGATAGTGAAACCTATAGGATGGCCGGGGTTTTTGAAAAAATAAAACGATAAAACAATGAAAAATATAAATTATTCCGAGCCGCGAAGCGTCACTCGCACCTTGGCCAAGGGGTACGCAGTAATGATCCTGCTTCTCGTGGGATTGTCTCCGTCTGCTGCCATTGCCTATCTGTACTTTTTTCAGGATCCCGCGCTTCGCTTCGAACACCATGGGGTTCACGAGATCGCCATCGGAATTTCGCTGCTGCAGAGCGGGTTCATCGGCTATGTCACCTATCGCTGCTATCTCCAGGCCAAGGAAGAGTTTCTATGCTGGCTTGCGCTTGGCTTTATAGGCTTTACCGTCATCTACGGTTTTCACGGAGCCTTTACCCGCTTTTCGCATGACCATCATATGCTGTTTATCCTCTACGGCCCGGCATCCCGGCTGGTGATGGCGGTTTGCTTGCTGGTCGGCTTGATGGTTTATCAACAGAACGAAAACGCCGACTCCCATGTCCGGCCCCTGCGGTTCTGGCTGGCCTGGCTCGGGGCATTCGTTGCCATCGATGCCCTTGTCTACCTGCTGGCCGTTTCGGAATGGGCGGAGCCGTCGCGATGGGTGATGGAAGTGCTGGCCATCGGCACTTTCCTGGGCTGTGCGTTGACCCTTGTCGTGCGCCGAATTCGCTCTCCCCTGATGACGATCTATTTCCTGTCGATCCTGTTTTTCATGCAATCCTCCCTGGCCTTCCTGCTGGGGCCGGCCTGGTCTCATATGTGGTGGCTTGCCCACGCTAGCTTCGCGACCGGTTTCATGGCGCTGAGCTATGGCGTCATTCAGGCTTTCCTGACCACCGGCTCCTTCTCCCGTGTTTACCGTCAAGAAGAGCTCATTGATCAAGTGCGAGCCGAGAAGGCACGGGCCGAGGACGCCTTGCTGAAGCTGCAGTGTGCACACAGGGCGCTCGAGATTTCAGCGGCAACGGATGCACTTACGGGCTGCGCGAACCGCCGGGAATTTGAGGCCCGCGCTGAATCGCATATTGCAAGGGTAAGACGTAGCGAAGCACCGCTCTCGTTCGCCACGATCGATCTCGATCACTTCAAGCAGATCAACGACCGCCATGGTCACAGGGCGGGCGATGAGGTGCTGAAGGTGTTCGTCGGTCTGGCGGAGAAAGTGTTGCGCCAAAGCGATGTTGTGGGACGAATAGGCGGTGAGGAATTTGCCCTTGTGCTTCCCGACACCACCCGGGAAGGGGCTTTGATCATGGCGGAACGGCTACGGAAGCTCAGCGAAGGTGAAACCGTGATGTTTGCCGGTGCAAGCATCGACTTCACGGTGAGCATCGGTGTGGCTCAGTATGGTCTCGATGGTGAGACCTACGAGGCCGTCATCGAAGCGGCAGACAGCGGCATGTACCGTGCCAAGCAGGCAGGACGAAATCAGGTCGCCGTGCCATGAGGCTGGCGAGCCGCCGCGCCATGGCGGCGCCGTTCGCCTCCCGGCTCTCGAACTGGAGCGGCGACGCCGGGAAGTGCGCCATCACCTCGGGGTTGGTGTCGAGGGGTCGGCGATCACGCCGACCCTGGGCGGATCGTGGGGATCCGTTACAGCTGGGCGAGGATGGTCTCGGCGCTGCTCTTGTCGACGCCTTTCTCATCGACGCCCAGGTACTCCACCACACCGTCGTTGGCGATCAGCGCATAACGCTGGCTGCGAACGCCCATGCCGGCGGCGGTGAGGTCCTTGCTCAGGCCAATGGCCTCGGCGAAGTCGGCGCTGCCGTCGGCCAGCATGGTGATGGCCTGGGCATTCTGATCCTTCTGCCAGGCGCCCATCACGAAGGCGTCATTGACCGAGGTGCAGACGATGGTGTCCACCCCCTTGGCAAGAATCTCATCGGCCTTGATCACGAAACCCGGCATATGGGTATTGGAGCAGCCGGGGGTAAAGGCTCCAGGTACGGCGAACAGCACCACCCGCTTGCCGGCGAAGAGCGTATCGGTGTCGATATCCTCGGGGCCCTGGGCACCGATGGTCTTGAGGGTCAGGTTGGGCAGGGTGTCGTCGATGGCAAGGCTCATCGGGGATCCTTATCGTCAGTGGAATTGGTCGCGCCGGGGACAGTCCCGGGAGCGACTAAAGTAGCAGGGTTGGCGCCATCGGCGAAGCCTGGGGCGTGGTGTCAGGCCTTCCAGGGCAGCGGCGGGGCGCTCAGCCGCGGGCCGTCGAACTCGGGAATGCGGCCGAAGCGGGGGCTCTCGGCCTCCCAGTCGCGCTGGGCCTCGGCGATCTCGGTCTTGCTGTGGCCGACGAAATTCCACCAGATCAGGATCTCCTCGCCCAACGGCTCGCCGCCGACCAGGATGACCCGGGCGCCTTCGGGCAGGTCCAGGGAGACGCGATCTCGCCCGCGGCCCAGGTAGGCCAGCTCGTTGGGCGGGAAGGTCTCCCCCTCGATCTCCAGCTCGCCCTCCATGGTCAGCAGGCCGTACTCGAACTCCTCGCGCAGTGACAGCTCTAGAGTGCTCGACTCCCGGGCGACGAGATCCAGGCCCACCAGCGGCGAGAACGCCAGCGTTGGCGCCCGGTGGCCGGCGAACTCGCCGGTGAGCAGGGTCATCTCGACCTCTCCTTCACGCCACTGTGGCAGCCTTGGGTAATGGTCAAAGCGCGGGTCGGTGCCGCGATGGGCCTCGGGCAGGGCGATCCACAGCTGGGCGGCATGCAGGTGGCGCTCGCCGGGCACCGACTCCTCGGTGTGGCTGATGCCGCGGCCCGCCGTCATCAGATTGACCTGGCCGGGGCGAATCACCTGCTCGTTACCCAGGCTGTCGCGGTGCAGCACCTCGCCCTCGAGCATCCAGGTGAAGGTCTGCAGGCCGATATGGGGATGGGGGCCAACCCGCAGGCCGCGGGAGTCGCCCTTGAAGACGGCCGGGCCGGCATGGTCGAGGAAGCACCAGGCGCCCACCATGCGCCGCTGGCGCGAAGGCAGCACGCGGTTGACGGGAATGCCGCCCACGTCGGCGCTGCGCGGCGTGATGTGCTGCACCTGGCGCTTGCCGTCGACGACGGGGCAGTCGGGGGAGGTAGCGAAGTCGCGTTCGTTGACGAGATTACTCATGGCTCGGGTTTCCTGATCAAGGGAGAAGGCTCGGCCCTCAGCATAGGCCCTGTGGGACCTTGCCAGGAGCCGAGCCATCGATATGCTACCGACGGCCCGGCCAGGGCGCCTGTCGTGCCCTGACCGGTCGTCCTGCAGAGCCTAGCCCTGCTGGCTCTGCTGGCTGTAGCTCTGCATCAGGTTGGCGTAGGCGGGCAGATGGCCGGCCAGCAGGCCTCCGAAGCCCTCGATGTCGTTGCGCCAGTCGCGGTGCAGCTCGCAGCCCACCCCGAACCAGGTCATCAGCTGAGCGCCGGCCTGGGACATGCGATTCCAGGCGGCGTCCCGGGTGGTCTGGTTGAAGGTGCCGGAGGCGTCGGTGACCACGAAGACCTCATATCCCTCCTCCAGGGCGGAGAGCGTCGGGAAGGCCACGCACACCTCGGTGACCACCCCGGCGATCAGCAGCTGCTTCTTGCCGGTGGCCTTGATCGCCGCCACGAACTCTTCGTTGTCCCAGGCGTTGATCTGCCCGGGGCGCGCGAAGTACGGCGCCTGGGGGAATGTTTCCTTGAGCTCCGGGACCATGGGGCCGTTGGGGCCGGTCTCGAAGCTGGTGGTGAGGATGGTGGGGATATCGAAGAACTTGGCGATATCGGCCAGGGCCAGGACGTTGTTCTTGAAGTCGTCCGGGCTGTAGTCGCGCACCAGGGAGAGCAGGCCGGCCTGGTGGTCCACCATCAGCAGGGCCACGTCATCCTTGTTCAGCCGGTTGTAGGTATAGGACATGATTCGTTCTCCTTTCTCTGGCATTTGTCGTCAGTGGGCTGCCCGGCACCAGGCCTCGCGATGCCTCACGAAGTAGCCTGGACGGGCCACCGGGTTTCGAGAGGGGCGCGCCGCTTCCCGATAACGAGAAGCCTATTCAGGGAACGGTTGGTCCGCTAGATGGTAGATGAGACACTCACTGTTTCACTAACAGGACAATAGAGTGCAGGATCTCAACGACCTCTACTACTTCGTGCAGGTGGTGGATCATGGCGGCTTCGCTCCGGCCGGGCGCGCCCTGGGCATTCCCAAGTCGAAGCTGAGTCGGCGTATCACCCGCCTCGAGGAGCGCCTCGCCACCCGCCTGATTCAGCGCTCCACGCGGCATTTTTCGGTGACCGAGCTGGGGCAGGCCTACTATCGCCACTGCCTGGCCATGCTGGTGGAGGCGGAGGCCGCCGAGGAGCTGATCCAGCGCCATCACGCCGAGCCTCAGGGCACGGTGCGACTGAGCTGTGCCCCCAGCGTGCTGCACTACCTGATAACGCCGCTGCTGGTGCGCTTCATGGCGCGCTGTCCCAAGGTGGAGGTGCAGGTGGAGGCGACCAGCCGGCGAGTGGATGTGATCAAGGAGGGGTTCGACCTGGCCCTCAGGGTGCGCTTTCCGCCCCTGGAAGACAGCGACCTGACCATGAAGGTGCTGGCGTCGAGCCCCCAGCGACTGATGGCCGCCCCCGAGCTGTTTGCCGAACGGCCGCGGCCGCGCAGCCCGGCGGATCTTGCCGAGCTGCCTAGCCTCGATTTCGAGCAGTACGACCATCGCCACTGCTGGGACCTGATAGGGCCGGATGGCGCCAGCGCGCAGATTCCCCATCGGCCGCGGCTGGTTACCGATAGTGCCGAGACCCTGCATGCCGCGGCACTCGAGGGGCTGGGGGTGGCCAAGCTGGCGCTGCTGGTCGGCGCCAGGGATATACGGGCGGGGCGCCTGATCGATGTGCTACCGGGCTGGGAGCCCCGGGGCGGGATTCTGCATGCGGTCTTTCCCTCCCGCCGAGGGCTGCTGCCGGCGGTGCGGGCCCTGCTCGACTTTCTTGACGCGCAGATCGCCGAGGAGGACTTCGCCACCCCGGAGGCGTTGATCAACGTGGAGACGGCGCCCTGAGGGCGCGGCGCCTGCTGTCGCCCCTGGGCCGCAGCGGGCCGACATCCTCGGCGTGACCGGTCGCGGTGCGGATCAGCGTAGGGCCAGCTGGCTATCGTCGCGGTCGCATGCCAGGAAGGCGGAGCCCTCCAGCCACTCCTGGTCCGGATAGTAGACGAACAGGTACTGCTCCTCCTTGATGCTGTCGATCAGCGGGTAGGTGACGTCGCGGCTCACCGCGGGGCAGCCGTGGCTGCGGCCCAGGCGCCCGGTCTGCTCGATGAAGGATTCGCTCACGTAGTCGGCGCCGTGGATGACGATGGCGCGCTGGTAGGCCAGGTCGTTGATGCCGTTCTCGAGCCCCTCCAGGCGCAGCGAGTAGCCGTTGCGCCCGTAGTAGGTGTTCATGGTGCGGAACAGCCCCAGGCTCGACTGGTTGCTGCCCTGCACGTTGGAGAAGGTTTCGGCCATGGCATCGCCGGAGCCGCGGCCGTGGGAGACCAGCTCCTCGAACATCAGCTTCTCGCGGTTCAGATCGAAGACCCACAGGCGCGGCTCGCTGGAAGGGAGCGAGTAGTCGATCACCGCCAGGCGCTCGGCGTCCGGGTCGGCGCAGGCCAGCGCATTGGCGGCCAGCGACAGTACCTGGGGGTCGGCATCCGGCGCCAGGCGAGTGAGCCGCTGGTTCAGGGACTGGCCGTTGAGCGCCTCGGGATGCAGAGCCTGGCTGAGGAAGTTGTCGGCATGCGCCTGGGAGCTCGCCAGCAGGGCGGCGCCGGCGAGCAGGGGGAGCGGAAATTTCAGCATGGGGGAAACGGAACCCTTGTCAGCATGGGGGGCAGTGGGCCGGTTTCGCTGCGGCCCCGCAACGACGGCTATTATGAAGAGTGAGGCAGGGAAAGCCAATTCAGCTTTAAACGATAAAAGGAGGCGAACATGCGGCGATTTGTCACCATCCTCGCGATTATGTCGGCAATGCTGATGCCTCATGCCATGGCCGGCGGGGACGACGATGTCCAGCCGGACGCGCTCGAGGCCGAGATAGTCCGCCTGGTGGCCGAGAAGGACGACGAGCTGCGCGGCTTCTACGCGGCGCGCAGCTACCGTCCGGCTTGGCAGGAACGTCAGCAGGTGGCCGCCTTCGCCGAAGCGCTGGAGGTCCTGGAAAACGACGGTCTGGATCCGCGCGACTACCGGGCCGACCGTCTGGTGGCCGAGCATCGTCGACTCAAGGAGGGGGATGACGCACCGACCGAGCAGGCACGCTTCGATCTGCAGACATCAATGCTGCTGCTGACCGCGCTGCGTCATCTGCAGCGCGGGCGGCTCGACCCCCGGGAGGTAGATCCCAGCTGGGAGATTCCGGTAGAGCCGGCGCAGCTCGATCTCGAGGCCATCTCCCGGGCCGTGGACGGCCAGCGCTTCGAACAGGCCTTCAGCGCGGCGCGCCCCGGCCATGCCCCCTACGAGCGGCTGCGCAGCGGCCTGGCCCGCTATCGCAACATCGAGCGGGCAGGGGGCTGGTCGCCGCTACCCGAGGAGCCGCGAGTGCTGCGGCCGGGCGACGTGGACAAGGCGGTAGAGGGGCTGCGGGAGCGGCTGGCCATGGAGGGAGAGCTCGAGGTGATGGCCGCCGACCCTGGCGCCTTCCCGAGAGCCGAGCTCGAGACCCCCGATCCGCGGCACTTCGATGCGCCGCTGGAGGCGGCGGTGAAGCGCTTCCAGCGGCGCCACCTGCTGGAAGCGGATGGTATCGTCGGCCCCCAGACCCGCGCGGCCATGAACGTGTCGGTATCGGCGCGCATCGACCAGATTCGGCTCAACCTGGAGCGCTCTCGCTGGCTGCTGCACGGCCTTCCCGAGGCCTTCGTGCTGGTGGATATCGCCGGCTACCAGCTCAGCTATTTTCGTCCCAACGGCGAGATCTGGCGGTCGCGCATCGTGGTGGGGCAGCCCTATCGGCGTACCCCCTCGCTGCGCTCCGAGATCACCCACATGACCGTCAATCCCACCTGGACGGTACCGCCCACCATCATGCGCGAGGACGTGCTGCCGGCGGTTCGTCGTGACCCGGGGTATCTGCAGCGGGAGAACATGCGCGTGCTGAGCCCCTCGGGACAGCGGCTCGATCCCCGGGAGATCGACTGGAGCAGCCCGGGCAATGTGATGATCCGTCAGGATCCGGGTCCCCAGAATGCCCTGGGGCAGATCGCCATCCGCTTCCCCAACGACCACCTGGTCTATCTGCACGACACCCCGGCCCAGGGGCTCTTCGCCCGGGAGCAGCGCGCCTTCAGCTCCGGCTGCATTCGCGTGCAGGGGGTGCTGGAACTGGCTCAACTGCTCTATGACGACACCGGCAGCGGCCACGACGTGCGCCGGCTGATCGAGGGTGGCCAGACCCGCAATATCCCCCTGGCCGAGGCCATGCCGGTGATCCTGCACTACTGGACGGTGCACCCGAACGAGGATGGTCAGCTGGTGTTTCGCCCCGACATCTACGAGCGCGACGATGCCCTGCTGCGAGCGCTCAACCGGCCGCTGGCGCTGTGATCCGCCGAAGCCCGATTTAGCGTCCAGCGAATCGCCCGATAAATCGGGCTCCTACGAGGCGGGCGACCTGTCCCACGGATTTATCCGGCGATGTTTCTGCGCGGGGGGCGCGATGGGAGCTATTCATAGCCCTTGGCCTGCAGCCGGAAGAGCCGCGCATAGCGGCCGTTGGCGGCCATCAGGCTCGCGTGGTCGCCCTGCTCGAGGATCTCGCCGCCGTCGATGACGAGTATCTGGTCGGCGGTGCGCACCGTGGAGAAGCGGTGGGAGATCAGCATGGTCATCTTGTCGTGGCTGTGTTTCCGGAAGTCGGCGAATACCGCCGCCTCGGCGGCGGCGTCCATGGCCGCGGTGGGCTCGTCGAGCACCAGGATGTCGGCGCTCTCGCGCATATAGGCCCGCGACAGGGCGATCTTCTGCCACTGGCCGCCGGAGAGCTCCTGGCCGCCCTTGAACCAGCGCCCCAGCTGGGTGTGGTAGCCCCCGGGCATGGTGGCGATGAAGTCGTCGGCCAGGCCCCGGCGTGCCGCCTCCTGCCAGCGCGCCTCGTCCTCGAAGGCCAGCACGTCGCCGGCGCCCAGGTTCTCGCCCACTTTCATCTGGTAGCGCACGAAGTCCTGGAAGATCACCCCGACGCGCCGGCGCAGGGCCTGGACGTCCCACTCGCGCAGATCGCTGCCGTCGAGCAGGATGCGCCCCTCGTCGGGCTCATAGAGGCGTGTCAGCAGCTTGATCAGGGTGGTCTTGCCGGAGCCGTTGGCGCCCACCAGCGCCAGGCTCTCGCCCGGCCTCAGGTGCAGGGAGATACCTGACAGGGCGGGGCGCTCGGCGCCGGGGTAGGTAAAGCCAACCTGCTCGAAGCGGATGCCGTCGCCGGGTAGAGCGCCCTCGGTGAGGGTGCCGGCCTGAGGCGCCACCGGCTGCTCGAGGTATTCGTAGAGGTTGGAGAGGTAGAGGTTGTCCTCGTACATGCCGCTCACGGCGGTGAGGCTCGCCGAGAGTGCCGCCTGGCCCTGCTTGAAGACCATCAGGTACATGGTCATCTCACCCAGGGTGAGCTGCCCGCCCACGGTCTCCACTACCACCCAGGCATAGGCGCCGTAGAACGCCAGGGTGCCCAGCAGGCCGAGGCCGAAGCCCCAGCTCTCGCGGCGAATGGTCAGCCGGCGGTCCTCGCCGTAAAGGGTGTCGAAGATCTTGCGGTAGCGGTCGAGCAGCAGCGGCTCGAGACCGAACAGCTTGACCTCCTTGATGCTGTCCTCCCGGGCCAGCACCGTCTCCAGGTACATCTGCATGCGGGTCTGGGGCGAGCGCCAGCGGAACAGCCGGAAGGCATCGCCGGAGAACTTGGCCTCGGAGAGAAATACCGGCAGCGCGCCCACCGCCAGGATCAGCAGCGCCCAGGGAGAGAACTGCACCAGCAGAAAGCCGAAGCTGACCAGCGAGATACCGTTCTGAGCCAGCCCGAAGGTCTTGTTGACCAGCCCCAGCGGGCGGGTCGAGGCCTCGCGCCGCGCCCGGGTCAGCTTGTCGTAGAACTCCGAATCCTCGAACTGGGCCAGGCTGAGGCTGCCAGCCTTCTCGAGGATCAGCACGTTGACCTTCTGGCCGAGCAGGGCGCGCAGCAGCGACTGCTGGGCCGAGAGTCCCCGCTGGGCCAGGGCGATGGCGGCGATCACGCCGGCCTCGGCCAGCACGTAGCGCAGCACCGGCCAGGCGCTCTCTAAGGTCAGGGCCTCGCCGGTTTCCCGGTGGTAGGCCATGGCGTCGACCACGGCGTCGACGATCAGCTGACCGATCCAGGCCGCCACCGCGGGCAGCACGCCTGCCACCAGGGTGCAGAGCGCCAGGCCGATGGTCAGCGGCCGGGAGGTCTGCCACACCAGCGCCAGGGCGCGGCGGCTGTAGCGGAACACGCTGAAGAAGGCCGTCAGGCGGTTCTCCGGCGGCGGAGCCGGTCGGGTGCTGCGCATAGGGGGGAGGGCTCCGGCACGACGCTGGTGACAACCGCTACGCCCCGCTCATGGCGGGGCGCGGCGCGGGGGCTTGGAGGGGGGCATCAGCCCTCGTCGTCACTCTCGTCACGCTGGGACTGGGCTACCACCGGGCCGGTCTCGCCGCTCTCCAGGGCGGCCAGCAGCGGTTCGGCCTGGCGCTGAAAGGCCATCAGCTTGTCGCCGGTGAGGCTCTTGTTCTCCGGCAGGTCCACCTTCATGGGATCGACCTGGTCGTTGTCGACCAGTATCTCGTAGTGCAGGTGCGGACCGGTGCTGCGACCGGTGTTGCCGGAGAGTGCGATACGCTCGCCCATCTCGACCCGGTCGCCGCGGCTGACCAGCGGGCGCGACAGGTGCAGGTAGCGGGTCTGATAGCCGTTGTCGTGGCGGATGACCACGTAGCGACCCGCTACCGGATGGTTGGCGACCTTCTCCACGCGGCCGTCGGCCGGGGCGATGATCGGCGTGCCGATGGGCATGGCGAAGTCGGTGCCGAGGTGCGGGCTGACGCGGCCGGTGACCGGGTGCCGGCGATTGGGGTTGAAGGAAGAGCTGATGCGGTAGCTGCCCTCGAAGGGGTGGCGTTCGAAGGCCGGGTCGAGGCTCTGGCCGTCCGGCGTATAGAAGTTGTTGTCGTCACTGTTGCGCACCAGGGTCAGGTCCATGCGCTCACCCTCGTACTGGACCGCCAGCACCCGGGGATCGAAGCTTGAACCGTCGATGATGTCGGACTCCACCAGCACCTGAAAGCTGTCGCCGCGACGGGTGTCGCGGCGGAAATCGAGCCTCTGTTCCAGCACCCGGGTCAGCGCACTGATCTCGGAGCTGGAGAGGCCGGTGGCCTGTGCCGAGCGGGCAAAGCTGCCGCTGACGGTGCCGGCAAACAGCCGCTGGGTCGCTTCGCCGGCGCGCTCGATGCTGGCGACCTCGAAGCCGTCATCGCCGCGCTCGGCCAGAAAGCCCTCACGGGCGTTACGCATCACGCGCAGGGCCAGCAGCTTGCCGTCCTCGTCGAGCTGGTACTCGAAGCTGTTGCCGGCCCGCCAGCGGGTCAGGGCGTTCTGGTCGGGCAGTTCGTCGAGCAGGCTCAGCACCTCGCTGTAGCCCAGCCCGAGATGGTTCTGGGCCATCACCGCAAAGGTATCGCCCTGCTTCACGGTGTAGGTCTGCCACTCCGGCACGTAGGGCTCGGTGGCGGCAATCTCCTGCTCGAGCGCTATCGTGTCACCGTCGAACAGCACCAGCTCCTCGTCCGGGATCTTCTCGTAGGAGGTGGCATCGGCCATCAGGGGCCCGCTGTCGCTCAGCATGCCGCTGCCGATGGTGCCCACCACCACGGCCATGTGCAGTGCCCCCTGGTCGAACTGGGGCTGGGCCAGAGGCTGTTCGTCAGTGCCGGCGGCCGGGCGAGTGAGTGCCAGCGGCAGTTCGCCATCGGCCGAGGCGCTGGCGCCATCGATCAGGTTCAGGGTCTCGCCGTCGACAAGCTGGGCCAGGGGAAGACGCTGACGGTTGGCGTCCAGCGCCTGGCTGGTCAGCTCGATGGCATCGCCGACGGGACTGCGCTGGAAGCTGAGGGAGGGGAGACCGGGAGTGGAGTCGATCTCGAGAGGGACAATGACGGTGTCGAGCGTCTGCTGTTCGCGCTGGACATCCTGAAAGGTGGTGACAATCTTCTGTGCGCCCAGCACTGTGACCACGGTAGCGACCGGTAACAGTAATAGCTTGTGCGTGCGGGGCAGCGAATGAAGGATTCGCAGCATGAGTAAAGGCCAGTGAATTATGAAGAATAGAAAAAGGCCTCGGAACCATAACCCATGACGCGAGATGTGCCTATCCTGTATGGGCACACAGGTAGGACCCGCGACGGCATCTGCCGCTGCGGGAGGCATGCTGGAACGCCATTTGTTACCAAATGTTATTAGAGACCGTGACGGGCCGGAAATCAACCCCCACGCCGCGAAATTCGGGACTCGCTGGCATCGACCATCATTTGAAAACGGCGTTTACTAACCATCCATTGGGCACGGGGCGGAACGAGAAATCAACCCCCGGCCGTACGGATCGGGTCACCGGGCACGCTCCATGTGCCATCGCGCTCAGCCGGTAAAGGTGCCGTTGCGATAGTCGCGCAGTGCCTGCTGCAGCTCTGCCTGGCTGTTCATCACGAAGGGGCCGTAGTGGGCGATGGGTTCACCATGGGGCGTGCCCGCCAGCAGCAGGGCCTGGCCGCCCGTGTCGCTGGTCAGCGCCAGTCGGTTGCCGGGGCCGAGACGCGCCAGATGGCTCGCCGGCACCCGGGCATCGCCCACCGTCAGCTCTCCGGCGAACACGTAGGCCAGCAGGGTGGGGGTGTCGGCCTGCAGGGTCAGTTCGCCGCCCGCCGCCAGGGTCACGTGAGCCACACCGCCGTTGCCGGCGAGGGCATTCAGAGGTCCATCCACGCCCTCACCGCTGCTGCGCGTCCAGCTCCCGCCCAGGGCCACCAGCCTGGCGCCGTCGGCAGTCAGGTGCGGCATGTCATCGCCGGGCACATCGCGGTAGTCCGCCGGGCTCAGTTTCTCGCTGGCCGCCAGGTTCAGCCATAGCTGGAAGGCGTGCAGGCCCTGGCTGTCGGTGAGCGGCATCTCGGAGTGAATGATACCGCGGCCGGTGTGCATCCACTGGGCGTCGCCGGCACGGATGGTGCTGGCGTGGCCCAGGTGGTCCTCGTGGGTCAGACCGCCGTGAATCACGTAGGTGAGGGTCTGGATGCCGCGATGCGGGTGGGGCGGAAAGCCGCCGATATAGTCGTCGGGACGGTCCGACCCCAGCTCGTCGATCATCAGAAAGGGGTCCAGTCCGCCGCCGAAGTCGTGGATTCGCTTGATCTTGACGCCGTCGCCATCCTGACTCGGCCGGCTGGGCTGCAGATGATCGACCTGGCGAAGTAGGGGGGACGTCATAATGGGGCCTCCGGCTGTCGTGAGGGCTTCATTGCGAAGCGATATCTGGCATTCTAGGCCGACTTTTTCGAAACTTAAGCGCATTGTTTCGCTTTTTTTATTCGAGGATATCGAAATGTCCCGCGTCACCCTGGCCCAGTGGCAGATGCTGGCCGCCGTGGTCGATCACGGCGGTTTCGCTCGCGCCGCCGAGGCGATCCACAAGAGCCCCTCTACCCTCAACCATGCGGTGCACAAGCTCGAAGAGCTGCTCGGCGTCCAGATGCTCGAGCCTGTCGGCCGCCAGGTGCGCCTGACCGAAGCCGGCGATATGCTGCTGCGCCGAGCCCGCCAGCTGATCGAGAGCGCGGCGGCCCTGGAGGACGTGGCCGGGCGGCTGGCTGAAGGGCTGGAGGCGGAAGTGGTGCTCGCCGTGGACCAGGTCTTTCCCGCCGACGCCCTGGCTCGAGCCCTAGACGACTTTTCCGAGGCCTATCCCTACGTGAGGGTCCAGCTTCACGAGACGGTGCTCAACGGCGGCATCGAGATGCTCTATGACGGCAGTGCCGACCTGGTGATCTCCGGCCTCTCGGCCCAGGGCTTTCTGGGTGAACCCCTGGTCAACGTGCGCTTCCTGGCGGTGGCCCACCCCGATCACGCCCTGCACCATCTGGAGCGCTCGCTGGACCTGCGCGATCTGGTTCAGCATCGCCAGCTGGTGGTGCGTGACTCGGCGCTGCGCCAGTCCATGGATGCCGGCTGGCTCAAGGCGGAACAGCGCTGGACCGTCAGCCATCTGGAGACCTCCGTCGACATGCTGGAACGCGGCCTGGGCTTCGCCTGGCTGCCCGAAACGCGCATCCAGGACGCCCTGGCGAGTGGACGGCTGAAGCCGCTGCCGCTCTCCGTGGGGGGCGTGCGTGAGATCCCGGTGCAGCTGATCCACCGCGACCGCGACCGCGCCGGTCCGGCGACGCGCGCCATGGCCGAGGCGCTGCTCCGAGGGGCAGTCGGCTGCGCAGCCGATGAGGATTCAAATTTATCGAACAAATAAGCCCAGAATATGCGCTGAAGCGTCGATGATTTCGCACTAGCATGGAGGCATCATGACCCAATTGGCGGCACCAGGCCGCCCACAGAGGAGACGCTTCATGGGCCTGCTGATCGACGGCAAGTGGCACGACCAGTGGTATGACACCGACAAGCACGGCGGCGAGTTCGTGCGTGAATCTGCCAAGCTGCGCGACTGGGTGACCCGGAGGGGTGACGCAGGGCCGGATGGCCAGCCGGGGCTGCCCGCGGAGGCGGGGCGCTACCACCTCTATGTGTCGCTGGCCTGCCCCTGGGCCCACCGCACCATGATCCTGCGCAAGCTCAAGGGCCTCGAGGACCTGGTCGGCCTTTCCCACGTCAGTCCGCTGATGCTGGACCAGGGCTGGACCTACGACGAATCCGAGGGGGCCAGCGGCGACCCGATCAATGGCGTCGACTACCATCGGGAGCTCTACACCCTGACCGATCCCCACTACACCGGACGCGTGACGGTGCCGGCGCTATGGGACAAGCAGACGGGCCGCATCGTCAACAACGAGTCGGCCGAGCTGCTGCGCATGTTCAACGGCGCCTTCGATGAGCTGTCCGGCAATCGCCTCGATTTCTACCCCGAGGACCTGCGCGAGACCATCGATGCGGTCAACGCCGATGTCTACGACCATATCAACAACGGCGTCTACAAGTCGGGCTTCGCCACCGAGCAGGCGGTCTACGAGAAGCACGTGGTGGCGCTTTTCGAGTCTCTCGACCGCATGGAGGCGCGCCTGGCGCAGCACCGCTATCTGGCCGGCGAGTGGTTGACCGAAGCCGATATTCGTCTCTTCACGACCCTGGTTCGCTTCGATGCCGTCTACCACGGCCACTTCAAGTGCAACCTGCGCCGCATCGAGGACTACCCGAACCTCTCGCACTACCTGCGGGAGCTCTACCAGTGGCCGGGCATTGCCGAGACTGTGGACTTCGACCACATCAAGCGCCACTACTACTACAGCCACGACACCATCAACCCGACCCGCATCGTGCCCCGCGGCCCGCTGCTGGATCTGGAGCGTCCCCACGACCGCGAGCGCCTGACGGGCAAGGGCATTCGCGAGAAGGTATAAAAGCTGGAAGCTGTAAGCTTTAAGCTGTAAGTAACCCCTCAGGGGCAATCTCGGCGCCTTTTTAGGCGAACCTGCCGCCAGCGCCGAGAAAAATCTGGGGATTCCCCAGAAGTCGCCCCCAAGTCCTGTGGCGCGAGAAGGGGTGCAAAGCAGCTGTGCCTCGCCACCTCGTTTGGGGCTCAGGCGTTTTTAGCCAGCCAGCGGTCCAGGGCGTTGGCGAACTCGCGGCGGTCTCCGTCGGAGTAGCCCTTGGGCCCGCCGGTGTGCTCGCCGCTGGCGCGCATGGTCTCCATAAAGTCCCTCATCTGCACCCGCGCGCGGATATTGTTCTCGTTCAGGGCCTCGCCGCGGGTGGTCATCACCTTCGCATCACGTTCGATGGCCGCCATGGCCAGCGGCAGGTCAGAGGTGATCAGCAGGTCACCCGGCTGGATGCGTTCGACGATCTCGTCGTCGGCGGCATCGAAACCCTGGCTGACCGCCAGCGACTTGACCCACCGTGAGCGGGGCAGCGGCACCGTATGGTTGGCCACGAACCAGGCGGATGTCGAAGTGCGTTCGGCGGCACGCACGATGATCTCACGCGCCACCTTGGGGCAGGCGTCGGCGTCGACCCACAGCGTCGGCATGGAGCGTCTCCCGGAGTAGAAAGAAGGGCAGGCCCGGCGAAATGGCTGGCCAGGTCAGGATGGCGATGTTAGCATGCGTCCTTCCTCGCATGTGCTGACCCCACCATCATGTACGACGCCATCACCGCCGGTCCTGGACCGAGCACTGGATGAGCGCCGCAACGCCAGGCCCAGCGCTATCGCTGTTGCGCCCCAAGCGTTCGAATTGTGTAGATGGAGCGCCAACGAGATCCCGCCACTCTGGCGAGATCGGCGCAAATGGTCGCCACAGGGTTCCTGATCGCCATCCTCGATGGCACGGACCCGATGCCTGGTGCGACCGGCGTCCCCGACTCCGATGTCTCGTGTTGCGATTCGTTAAGAGCGCAGCGCGCCTGACCGTATTGCCTGCGTCAGGGACGCCCATGAATTTTTGCCGGCAACCCCGGCCTACCAAGGTGTGATTGATGACCTCGACTTCTGTCGCTTCGCCGAGCTTCGGTGACCTCGCTCTGCTGCCCGCCGTTCTGTCTGCCGTCGAGACTCTGGGCTACGAGACTCCCTCTCCGATCCAGATTCAGACCATTCCGGCCCTGCTGGAAGGTCGTGACATGCTGGGCCAGGCCCAGACCGGCACCGGCAAGACCGCTGCCTTCGCGCTGCCGCTGCTGTCGCGTATTGACCTGACTCGCCGTGAGCCGCAGGTGCTGGTGATGGCACCGACCCGCGAGCTGGCCCAGCAGGTGGCCGTCTCCTTCAGCCGCTATGGGCAGAACCTCAAGGGTATGGAAGTCGCTACCCTGTGTGGCGGCCAGGAGTACCGCGAACAGCTGGGCGCGCTGAAGCGCGGCGCCCAGGTGGTGGTGGGCACCCCGGGCCGGATCATCGATCACCTGGATCGCGGCAGCCTCAAGCTCGACGGCCTCTCCGCCCTGGTGCTCGACGAAGCCGACGAGATGCTGCGCATGGGCTTTATCGACGACGTCAAGCGCGTGGTCGCCGATACCCCCAAGGAAGCTCAGCGGGTCTTCTTCTCCGCGACTCTGCCGACCGAGATCGAGCGCATCGTCAACCGCTACCTGGTTGACCCGGTAAAGGTGGCCATCGAGTCGCGCACCACCACCGGCGAGAACATCGAGCAGCGCCTGGTGCGCGTCGACGGTGGCGCCAAGCTGGAAGCGCTGTCGCGCATCCTCGAGGTGGAAGCGGTGGATGCCGCTATCGTCTTCGTGCGCACCCGGGCCGCCTGCACCACCCTGATGGAGCAGCTCTCCGCCCGTGGCGTCAACGTCGCCAGCCTCTCCGGTGATCTGGACCAGAGCCTGCGCGAGCGCACTATCCAGCGTCTCAAGCGCGGCAAGGTCGACGTGCTGATCGCCACCGACGTTGCCGCTCGCGGCCTCGACGTGCCGCGCATCACCCACGTCTTCAACTATGACCTGCCCCAGGACTCCGAGGCCTATACGCACCGCATCGGCCGCACAGGTCGTGCCGGGCGTAACGGCATCTCGATCACCTTCGTGGGCTTCCGCGAAGGCCGCAAGGCGGGCTGGATCGAGCAGGCCACCGGTCAGAAGATGGCCGAGATGGAAGTGCCCGACGAGGCCGCCATCCGCGCCCATCGCGACGAGGTCTTCCATCAGAAGGTGATCGCCGCGCTGACCGCCGGCGCCGAAGAGCAGCGTGCCCTGGTGGGCCGTCTGGTCGAGGAGGGCTACGACCCCGTCGAGCTGGCCTGCGCCTTCGCTCGCCTGGCCCGCGCCGACGAGGCGCCCATCGGCCGCCTGCAGGCGCCGCGCAAGGAGCGCGCGCCCCGCGACGCCCGCGACAGCAAGCCGCGCCGGGATCGCGGCCCCAGCGAGGGCATGACCCGCTATCGCGTCTCCGTGGGCCACAAGGATGGCGTCAAGCCCGGCCAGCTGGTCGGTGCCCTGGCCAACGAAGGCGGCATCGAGGGGGCCCGTATCGGTCGCATCGATATCCGCACCTCCTTCTCCGTGGTGGAGCTGCCCAGCTCCCTGCCGGCCAGCATCCTGGCCAAGATGGCCCGCGCCCGCGTCGCTGGCCGTGCCCTGGAGATCAGCGAGGACAGCGGTGCTCCCGAGCGTGCCCCGCGCCGTCGTCGCGAGGACGGTGACGCGCCGATTCGTCGCCCTTCGCGCGCCTGATAGCGGCAAGCTGACGGCCCGGCGGCTTTCGCCGCCGGCCTGAACGCCCAGCGCCCCGCACCGGAAACGGTGCGGGGCGCTGTCGTTTGCGGCGGGGTTCAAGAAGCGAGCCTCGAGGCCTGGCCCCTGCCCCCTCAGGCGTGCTTGGCCACCCTGGCCACCGCCTCGGCAAAGCGTGCCAGCAGCGAGCTGGCCTCGGGCGTGGCGGTAACGCCGGCGAGCAGCGCCTCGGGGTCCTGGCCCTGGTCGCGCAGCTTGTCGACCTGACGGGCCAGGTAGGCGCGCATCACCTCAGGCGTGAACTCGGGATGAAACTGCACGCTCCACTGGCGCGGGCCGTAGCGCAGGGCCTGGTAGGCATCGTGGGCGTTGCGGGCCAGCACCAAGGCACCTTCCGGTGCCTCGAGCACCGACTGGGCGTGGGTCAGCTGGGCCGGGAAGCGCTCCGGCAGCTGGCCGAGCAGGGCATCATCGCGGCCGGCCTCGGTCAGGGCCACCGAGTGGGTGCCGGATTCGCGCCCTGCCGGATGATAGTCGCTCACCCCGCCCAGGGCTGCCGCCATCAGCTGGTGGCCGTAGCAGACCCCGAGCATCGCCGTGTTGCGCTCCATCGCCTGGCGAAGCCACGGCTTCAGGGCTTCGCTCCAGGGTTCGGCGTCGCTGACCATGGCGTGGGAGCCGGTGATGTAAAGGCCGTCGATCTCCGTCAGGTCGGGCAGCGGCTCATGGCGGGCGTCGAAGATGGCGGCGTCGAAGCCGGCAGCGGCCAGGGCCTTCTGGAACAGCGCCTCGAAGTCGCCGTGAGCCTCCACCACCTCGGGGAAGGCGTCGCCGGTCTTGACGATCAGCAGTCGGGGCATGGGGCTCTCCTTGAGAGGACTAGTCGTGGCACAGCCGTTCACCCAGCGCCACCATGAAGCGTGCGCCGGCCTCGAGCTGCTCGCGCTCGATATACTCGTCGGGCTGGTGGGCCTGGCCGATGCTGCCGGGGCCGCAGATCACCGTGGGCAGCCCCCGGCGCTGGAACTGGCCCGCCTCGGTGGCGTAGGCCACGGCCCCGGCGGGGCGCTCGCCGAGCAGGGCGTGGCAGAGCGCCAGCACCTCGGCGTTGTTGTCATCGGCGAGCGCCGGCACCGTCTCGTTGAGCGCCTGGGTGACGATGGAGGCCTCCGGGGCGCGGCTGCGCATCTCGGCCTCGAGCTCGGCGGCCCGGGCGTTGACTCGGCCCACCAGCGCCTCGAAGCGGTCCGACGGCAGATGGCGGATCTCCCACTCGAAGGTGCACTCCCGAGCCATGATGTTGATCGCCGTGCCGCCGGCGATCTTGCCCACGTGCAGGCTCGAGTGCACCACGTTGAAGGCCTCGTCCACGCGCCCCTCGGCCTTGAGCTCGGCCATCACCTCCTCGATATAGGTGACCAGCTTGGCCGCCACGTGGATCGCCGAGACTCCCTGATTCACCTGGCTGGAGTGGCTGGCGCGGCCGGTAACGGTGGTGCGCAGGTTGGTGGCGCCCTTGTGGGCCACCACCGGGTGCATCAGGGTCGGCTCGCCGACGATCACCGCGGCGGGCAG
>PUOM01000121.1 GCA_003552795.1 Halomonas sp.
AGCCCGGCATCGACTACCACCTCGACCTCGACAAGCGCCTCTACAGCGTCCCACACAGCCTGGTCGGCCAGGTGCTGGAGGTGCGGCTGACCCACGGCATGGTGGAGGTGTTCCACAAGGGGCAGCGAGTGGCGGCGCACCCACGTCATGCGCCGGGACGCTTCTCGACGCTGGCCGAGCACATGCCCAAGCGCCACCAGGCCCATCGCGACTGGTCGCCAAGCCGCTTCCTAGACTGGGCGAAGGCCATCGGCGTGGCCACGCTGGAGATGACCCAGCGGCAGCTGCAGGACCGTCCCCATCCCGAGCATGGCTACCGTGCCTGCCTTGGCCTGCTGCAGCTCAGCCGGCGCTACGGCAAGGACCGCCTGGAGCAGGCCTGCGCCCATGCCCTGGCGATCCCCACCACCCGCTACGCCAGCATCGCCTCGATCCTCAAGCAGGGGCTGGATCAGCAGCCAATGCTGACACTTCCCGAGGCCCTCGATGACCTGCCGCCCCACACCAACGTGCGCGGTGCCGAGTACTACCACTGACCCGAGGAGACGACCGATGATGACCCAGCCCCTGCTCGACACCCTGCGCCGCCTCAAGCTGACCGGCATGCATGATGCCCTGGCCCATCAGCTCACCCAGCCGGACACCTACGACCTGCCGTTCGAGGATCGCCTGGGCTTACTGCTCGACCGTGAGGTCCTGCATCGCGACAACCGCCGCCTCGACCGACTGCTGAAGGCCGCCAAGCTGCGGGTGACGGCCTGCATCGAAGACATCGACTACCGCCATCCTCGCGGTCTGGAGCGGGGCCGCATGGCACCGCTGACGAGCGGCGAGTGGATCGGCCAATCCCTCAACCTGTGCATCACCGGCCCCACCGGGTGCGGCAAGACCTGGCTGGCCTGTGCGCTGGGCAACCAGGCCTGCCGGCAAGGCTACTCGGTGCGCTACCTGCGGGTACCGCGCCTGTTCGAGCAGCTACGCATCGCCCAGGGCGACGGCTCCTACGCCCGGCTGATGGGCCAGCTGCAGAAGACCGACCTGCTGATCCTCGACGACTGGGGCATGCAGAAGATGACCGCGCCGCAGCGCCAGGACCTGATGGAGGTGATCGAGGACCGGCATGGCCGGGGCTCGACGCTGATCGCCAGCCAGCTGCCCATCGAGCACTGGCACGACTATATCGGCGCCGCGACGGTGGCTGATGCCATCTTGGACCGGCTGCTGCACAGCGCCCACCGCCTGACACTCAGAGGAGAATCGATGCGCAAGAACGCCGCCCCGCAAGCGGCAGCAGTTGACCCATCGTGACCGGTCAGCTTACAAAACCAGAGCCAGCGAGAGAGCGGTGAGCAAATCGGTCACAATCGCCGGAATGACCGGTCACGTTCGCCGGAATACGCAATCCAGAGACGCGGCCCACCCAGCAGGCGGCTCAGGTTATCCATCGGCTCGAGCGGTGTCGGAAGGTGTCCAAGGCGGATGCGAGGAAAACGGGAAAGATGCATGCGGGCCTCCAGGCGATTAGTTTTTTGCATGAGCGTGCTCTCTATGATTCGGCAGGCATGGGATGTCGGGGTAACCGACCACCTCCCAATGCCGCTGGTCTGCTCCAAAAACATAACGCCTGGCACTGAGCCCCGACTAATGCCAAGATACTGTCATGTGATTAAATTTTTGCATATGCAGTGCTTTTTACAGAAAAACAATCATTGGAAGGTTTTTTTAATGAAAATTGAGTGGATTGAAGACTTTCTTGCTTTGATTGAGGCAGGCACCTTTTCTCAAGCTGCACAACGGCGTCACGTCACTCAGCCTGCATTCTCACGCCGTATCAGACAGCTGGAAGACTGGCTGGGTGTGGAATTGATCGACCGTCACTCGCCACGCCTGACACTCCTGCCTCATGCAAAAGCCTATGAGCCATCGCTTCGAGACTGGCTGGCGCATCTGTATGCCCTGAGAGGTCGCATACGTGCAGATGCCGCGCACGGACCTCGCGGAATACTCACCACCCAGCACACCCTGACGGTCAGCTACCTGCCTCGACTGCTGCGATACTTTCGCCAGCATGCCCCACACGCCAGGTTACAGGTGAGATCATCGGATCGAAGCGACTGCATTAGAGACTTCCAACGGGGGGACGCAGATCTTCTGCTCTGCAGCGAACTCGACGGCACACCCATGCTGGTAGAGCGCGCTGAGATACAGCGGATACAGCTGGGGTCTGAGCAACTCGTCCCCGTCTGCGCAGCAGATCGCTTTGGCAAGCCGGTATTCGACCTCGACAGCCATGACCCGCTACCCGTCATCGGGTATGAGCCCACCAGCTTCCTGGGGAGCGTGCTGTCCTCGCCTTACTGGCTGGACCTGCAGCGTCATTACGATATCGAGCTGGTGTGTGAGACAGCCTTCACGATCGGCATACGTGAGCTAACGCTCGCCGGCCTTGGCATCGGCTGGCTGCCCCATGGCCTGATCGAGCCGCACCTTGAAACAGGCAAGCTGGTATCGCTTGCCGAGCGATTCGGAGGGCCGATGTTGGTGGTAGCCTGCTATCGCCAACCTGACGTAGGGGCGGCGTCAGTGAACACGCTGTGGGAGTTGTTACATGACCGGCCGCCGATGGTATGACC
>PUOM01000241.1 GCA_003552795.1 Halomonas sp.
AGATATTAATTCTAAATTTCTTGCTTTATTGGCAAAAAGTTGCTCGTTGCTTAGTTGTTATTAAAAAGACGGTTACGTTCTCATGTGCAATTGAGAAATTTTGTGTCATTAACGTATCCGTCGATTCGTCTAATCCGACAGCCGTTAACAAGCAACCAGCAACAACCGTCCTCATCTTGATCGTCATTTTATTATCAAGGGATGCCACGGATTTTACTGAGGACTTACATTATATATGCCCTGTCAAACTATTTCAAATTTATCTTTAATTTTTTTAACCATCTTGTCGGGCAGCTTAGGTTCTTGTGGTTTATTTATAATTTCCAGGGCTCTATTTCTTGAAGATTCAAGCAGGTCGATATACGAAAATTCATCAACTTGACCACGTTTTTTATTAAGATATTTACTGGTCAGGTCGGATTCCAGATATTCCGTTCGCATATAACCGATAGTATGCTTAAATTCCATGAATGAGCCTCCCGGGCCGGCCTGTTCTATTTCTTCGAAGGCGAGTGTATCTTCGCTAACCTTGATGCCTTGCAGCATTTTAAGGGCCATTCCAATAATTTCATTATCGATAACCATCTGCCCGTAATCGACCGTTTTGATGGAATCCAGCACGCCGGCGGCGTGATGCACATAATTCGAACCGGCAAGCGCGCATTGTGAGATAGAGAATGTTTTCTCATACATGGCCTGGAAGCTCGGCACGCTGGCTTCGGTAACTCCGGCTGAACAGTAATTCGGGACATCGATATATGTAGCGAGCTGTGATATGGCCGCATTCATCAGCCCGAATTCAACGCCGCCCGCCCTGAAACTCAAGTCCCGCATATCGGCTATGCCGGGTATGCCGCCGTAAAGCACCCTGGCCCCGGGATTGATAAGTTGTGTAAACACTATGCCGGCTATTTCTTCTGCATGGAGCTGGCACAAGGTGCCGGCCATTGTGACCGGAGCGGTCGAACCAGCCATCGGCGCTGAAGAGAGCGAAACTGGCATATCATTGCGCACAATTTCCATGAGAACAGCCGTTCTCGTACGTTCAAATGTGAGCGGGCTTTTCATCCAACCGACAATAAAAGAGATGAAGGGAGATTCTAGGAGCTGTTTTTTGCCGCCGGCAATGAGTGCGGCCATGTTGATTATGCGTCCGACCTCCTCGACGGAATAGGCGTTGCCCATCACATGCTTATTGGTGTTTGCCAGCGAAGCGAAAAACTCATTCAAACCCAGATCCTTCTCCGGTAAATCTCTGGCCGTACAGGGGCGGATGTAGAAATGAATATTTTTCATTTCTTCGACAATTTTGGCGAGATCGGCGATATCTTTCTGCTTACCGTTTCGGATATCTCCGCTCTCAGGGTCGATAACATTCAGCGCCGCCCCGCCGGTGCCCATATGCACCTTGAAGTTTTCCAACTCCAGTTCATGACCGTCTTTTCTGCCAAAAAGGGTAACTTTGGACGGGGCCCTTTCAAGTTGGGCTTCCACCAGCTTAGGGGGGATTCTGACCCTGCCGGTCTCCTTATCTACGGCAGCGACCGAGTCAGCAAAACCTTCTATCGCTTCCGGCAATTCAACCCTTATACCTATTTGTTCCAATATTTTAAGGGCTTTTTCATGCATCCTTCCGATAGCATCGCGGCTGAGCGGCTTGTATTTCCCTCCGACAAGACCTTTGGTCATTTTCGACTCCCGTAATTTAGCGTCGATTTAATGCAAGGGCGCTGACAAATAGATAGACAACTAACCGCCTTTGTAAATATTCAGTGAAGTGCGTAGTTTTCTCCCCACCGTGCCCTGTGCCTGCAGCAGGCAGGCACAGGGCACGGTGGAGGAACAACGTGGGCTTACCCGCATTTTATACAATTGATATGCCCCTGTCAATTATATCCGGCACTGAAAGAGAAAATCTTTCTTTCGTGTCCGTTTGTCAATTCATAACATTGCTTCTATAATGGTAGCTGATAATGGTGATAGTTATGGCTAACGACATTTATTTTTCTTGGGAGAGACTATTTTGTCCTTGATCGAACCGGAAGATTTTAGAGTTGAAAAACTTAACAAGTTGGAAGAAAAAGGTATTGACCCTTACGGCGGACGCTATCCCGGGGTCACCCCCGTAAGCAAGCTGATTGATTGTTATGATGATCTGGAAGATTCTACACTTCGCGCTGCAGGTCGGATAACAAATCATAGAGCAATGGGTAAAGCTTCATTTATCGACATTAAAGACAGCACGGGCACCATCCAGACTTTTTTCCAGTTGAAACGCCTGGGCGATGAGCAGTTCGATATACACGATCAACTCCAACCGGGCGATATCATAGGTGTCGAAGGCGAATTGACAACGACCAGGTCCGGGGAAAAGACGATATTTGTTGATAATTTTATGGTGTTGTCAAAAGCGGTGCTCCGTCCACCGGAGAAGTGGCATGGGCTCAAGGATGCCGAACTCCGCTACAGAAGACGTTATATAGACCTGTTTTCCAATGAAGAAGTTATGGAATGTTTTGTCACACGGTCTCAAATTATTGACCAGATCAGGCGCCATCTTATAGACAACGGTTTCCTGGAGGTGGAAACACCCATGATGCAGGCTATAGCG
>PUOM01000272.1 GCA_003552795.1 Halomonas sp.
CATCATCGCCCACCATCAGCGCCTCGCCGGGGGCCACGCCGATCTCCTCGAGCACGGCGTGGAAGAAGTCGCCCGCGGGTTTGCCCAGTACCTTCGCCTCGATGCCGGCGGCGTACTCCAGGGCGCGCACGAAGGGCCCCGCATCCAGGTGCAGGCTGCCCGCCTGGCGAAAGTAGCGGTTGGTGCCCACGGCAAGCAGGGGCGCACCCTCCAGCAGCAGCTGGAAGGCCTCGTCGAGATGGGTATAGTCCAGGCGCTGCTCGGCATCGCCGAGCACTACCGCATTGGGCTCGCCCTGGGGCAGGTCGGCGAACTCGGGCTCGAGCCGCTCGTGGATCAGCAGGTAGGGGCGCAGCCCACTGCGCTCGAGATAGCGTCGGATGGCCCCCGGCGCCGTGAACACCTGCTCGGGCGACGGGGCGAAGCCCAGTCGCTGCAGCTCTGCGCAGACCGCGGCCGAGGTCTTGCGCGAGGTGTTGGTCAGAAAGCGCAGCACCAGGCCGCTGGACTGCAGCCTCGCCACCGCCTCCACGGCGCCGGGCAGGGCCTCGCCGTCCTCGCTCAGCACGCCGCTGATATCCAGCAATACCGCCTTCAGCATCATCGTCTCTCCCCGTCGTTTCCCGGCAGGACCGCTTCCATTGATGCCCGAAGCCACGGCGCTGTCAATCCATGCCCGAAGGGGCCTACGGCCACAGCAGGTCGCCAGGAAGGTAGAAGGTAAAGGATTCGGCGCGGTGATCAGACATGGCCCCCGTCGGCGCGATTGGCCACCGCGCCGCCGCCTGTCCTAGACTGGCGGATTCACGCCAGGTGAAGGAAGGCCACCATGAACGCCATCAACCCCGAGAAGCTTCATCACAGCAAGTGGACCGCAGCGCAGCCCCGCCACAAGGAGAAGCACTTTCTGGTGACGGCGCTGGAACGCGACGAGGAGGAGAACGTTGTCGCGGTGGTCCTCGAGGCCGTCTACACCCATCGGGAGACCACCCTGCCCTGGCAGGACCTCAAGGACGACGATATCTGGCTGATGGGCTGGCGCTGATCGCCCACGCCTGGCTTCAGAGCCTAGTCCGGTTTGCCCACCAGCCAGTGGGTCACCCCCAGTGCCAGCACCACGGCGGCGATGGCGAGCATCTCCATCGCCGTGACGGTATCGATATCCAGGATGATCACCTTCCGGGCGATAGCCATAAGCGCCGTGGCCACCACCAGGCGGATGGGCAGGATGTTGGTGCCCAGGTAGAGGCGAATGTTGACGAAGATCTCGACGGCGATCAGTACCACCATGAAGGCGCCGAAGATCACGAAGATGTCGCTGACCTCGAACAGCAGCACCGGCGGAGAGATGAACTTGGTGTAGAGCACATAGATGACATCCAGGACCCCCCAGATGATTACCAGCACCATCAGCACCGCCAGCAGCTTGATCGCCTGGCGGATAACGAGATGCAGACGCCGGATCAGCGGATCCTCGTGCTCCTTGGGCAGCTCGTCGTGAAGCAGCTTCGGTCCGTGTCGTACGTCCTGATCCTGCTGTTCCATCGCACCCTCTCCCGGTAGCCCCCGGCGGGGGTCGAGTCCATTGATCCCCGAGCGCGCGGCGCTGTCAATCCTTTCGCCCGCGGCCGACTCAGACCGACCCGCCCACGGCCATGGCAGGCTCCGGCGAAACGCCCTGGGCCAGGGCCGCCGCCCGCTCCGCGGCCAGGGCGCGCCGGAAGGCCTCCCGCTGCTGCAGGCGCTCCCAGTAGGCGGCCACGGCGGGCTTGAAGCGCTCGTCCAGGCCGATATGGCTGGCCAGCAGCAGCGCATAGCCCACCGAGACGTCGGCGGCGGTGAAGCGCCCGGCGCAAATGAAAGGTTCGCGCTCCAGGCGCGGCACCAGGGTGCGCAGCCGCGCGAGGCACCAGCGGGCGTAGTCCTCCACCACCTGGGGCTGGCGCCGCTCCGGCGGCTCGAAGTGGCCGTAGCGCAGCACCAGGGTCTGGGGAAAGGTGAGAGTCGCCTCGCCGAAGTGCAGGAAATTGAGGTAGTCGCCATAGGCCGGCTCACTCGCCGCCACCGCCAGCCCCGCCTCGGGGCGGCGGGCGGCGAGGTACTGGCAGATAGCCGCGGACTCGGTCATGGCCACCTCGCCGTCGAAGAAAGCCGGCACCGTGCCCAGCGGATTGATCTCGAGAAAGGCCTCGTCACGCATCCGGGGCGGAAAAGGGTGCATCACCAGCTCATGGGGCAGCCCCAGCTCCTCGAGCAGCCAGAGGGGGCGAAAGGAGCGGGCGCTGACGCAGTGGTGGAGTCGCATCATGGCAGGGGTCCATCGGCGGCGTTCAGGGCATGGTGCACCGTCTTCGGCGGACGCGAAAGCCTCTCCCTGTCATCACCGCCTTTACCGGCCACGACTTTACGCGCAACATGCCCGCCGGTGATGCCGGCTGCGGCTTCACCGGACGATTGCCCGTATCAAGACCAACGCACTGGAGGCGCCATGATCGCCAAACGCGAACGCGGCAAGCTGGAGCGGCGCCTGGTTGCCTCGCTGACCCACGCCTGTGAGCAGGCCAAGCCCCGGCTGCCCGGCTTCCGCTGGCTGA
>PUOM01000193.1 GCA_003552795.1 Halomonas sp.
AAACAGGCGCTGAAGCAGCAGGCTGAATACCTGCAGCAGTCACTCGATGACGTTAAAAAACGTATCGAGCAAATCGAATCGGATGAAGCCGAATAAGTTACGCTTCATTCAAATACTTTTTGCATAGAGAAGGGCGGGGAAAAAACGCCCTTCTCTACCCATAACCCTACTCATTTATCTCACAGGATGGATTAAAAGTAAAGGTTTTAACTGGAATGAGGAAAAGTAGATGAACATAGCAGTAGCAAGCGGCAAAGGCGGGACGGGGAAAACCACTATAGCAACCAACCTGGCCCTGTCCCTGTCCCGCAACGGATGTGAAGTGCAGTATCTGGATTGTGATGCGGAAGAGCCGAACGGACATATTTTTCTCAAACCCGAATTCGAACAGTCCGTCGATGTGATGGTGCCGGTTCCTCATGTCGATCAGTATCAATGCACCGGCTGCGGTCTATGCGGCGATCTATGCCAATACGGGGCCATAACTTGCGTTAAAGGAAAAGTCCTGGTTTTTGAGGAGCTTTGCCATTCCTGCGGTGGATGTACCGCGGTGTGCCCTGTCAATGCTATCACCGAACGAGACCGCAAGGTAGGAATCGCCGAGTTCGGGAATTCGAATGGTATTAAATTCGGACATTCCCTGCTCGATACGGGGGCCGTTCAGACCCCTGCTTTGATCAATTACGTAAGAAAACATGCGGTTACAGACGGGGTTTGTATCATTGACGCACCGCCCGGCACCTCGTGCACGGTGATCGAGGCGGTCAAAAATACTGATTACGTGCTTCTTGCCACGGAGCCTACGCCGTTCGGCCTAAGTGACTTGAAGGTTGCGGTTGGAATGGTAAGACGGTTGGGAATACCCTTCGGTGTGGCGATCAACCGATGTGACATCGGCGATGATGAAGTGGAAGTGTACTGCCGTGAAGAAGATATTGATATTATGCTTAGCATACCCAACAGCAGAAAAGTGGCTGAGGCATATTCCCGAGGCGAGATGATGGTGGAAGTTAGTCCGGAGTTTGCGCAGAAATTTGTTATCTTGTACGAAAACATTAATTCGGAGGTGGACGATGCAACAACCGAATTATCAGCATCCCATTGAGAGAATAAACCAGATATTACAGGCACGCCAGGCGGCCGCCGAAATCCTTGGTGTCAGTAAAACCGCCGACAAGGTAATTTCCTTTTAACTAAAGTTAGAGTATCTACTTGTTACTGTTAAATATTCGCATGCAAGTATAAGACCCGAAATAATTGTTGAAATTCAGGAGGCCTGATATGGTGACAGCTTTCGTTCTGATAAATGCACGGCGTGATAAGATTCAGGAGACTGCCGAGGCTATCGACAGTCTGGAAGGAGTGAGTGAAGTGTATTCTATTGCCGGCAGGTATGATCTTATTGCAGTCATACGTGTTGATTCCAATGAGAAGCTGGCGGAACTTGTTACCGGCAGTATGCTCAAGATGGAAGGGATAGAGAAAAGTGAAACCCTTATTGCTTTTAGAGCATACAGTAAATATGATCTGGAACGCATGTTTTCAATTGGATTGGAAAGGAAATGAAAGAGGTAGTGATTATAAGTGGTAAAGGTGGGACGGGAAAAACAAGTATAACGGCAGCGTTGGCTTCACTTGCGAATAATACGGTATTTGCCGACTGCGATGTTGATGCCGCTGATCTGCACCTGGTGCTTAATCCTGTTGTGAGTAAAGAAACTGATTTTTCGGGTGGTTCGCGGGCGGAAATAATCAGCGACAAATGTGCGGGCTGCGGCATCTGTGCCCGAATGTGCCGGTTCGATGCTATTAAACTCAACGGTCCTCCCAACGGTGCTATTGAAAAAACCTGCCAGGTTGACCCTATCTCGTGCGAAGGATGCAAGGTCTGCGTCGAATTCTGCCCCACGGATGCGATATCCTTCGAACCGGCGATCAATGGGAAATGGTTTGTGTCCGATACCCGCTTCGGCCCAATGGTGCATGCCAGGTTGGGCATTGCGGAAGAAAACAGCGGAAAGCTCGTCACCCTGATCCGCAAGGAAGCGAAAAAAATTGCCGAAGAACAGGGGAAGGATTTTTTGATATGCGACGGCTCTCCCGGCACCGGATGTCCCGTGATAGCTTCGATAACCGGCGCCGACCTGGTGGTCGTCGTGACCGAACCGACCCTTTCCGGTCAGCATGACCTTGACAGAGTTGTCAGCCTGACGGAGAGTTTCGGTATTCAGCCCCTTATCTGTATCAATAAAGCCGATATTAACCCGCAACTGTCGGATGTTATTAAATCGGAAGCGCGACGAAAAGGGATTAAAGTCATCGCTGAGCTTCCCTATGATGACGCTTTTACAAAGGCGCAAATGATGAAATCAACGCTCATCGAGTATTCCGGTGGCGCAACAACTCAGAGACTGAGAGCAATGTGGCGTGAAGTTATTTATGAACTTGGTTGATCCTCCTCCTTTATCGAGAATATGAGTGGTTTCAAATGTCCTGAGTGTGGACATTCCACGGATATTTTTAGTGCCGGTGGCGGTGAGACAATGGCAAATGAATTGGGGATCACATTCTTGGGTAAAATACCCATTGACC
>PUOM01000155.1 GCA_003552795.1 Halomonas sp.
CGAGCTCCTCGAGCCCCTCGAGGGGCCGCAAGCGCTCGGTCTCGACACGCAGCGCGTCGAGGGCGTCGGCGGAGCTGGCGAGCTGGGATTGCAGCTGCGCGAGGCTGTCCTGCAGCTCGACGCGCTCGGTGCGCAGCTGCGTCAGCTGCTCGCCCAGCTCGGCGACTTCCCGGGTGCTGCTCTGGCGCTGCTGCTCGAGCTGGCCGAGCGCCTGCTGAAGGTCGCCGAGCTCGCGGACCGCCTGCTTGCGGGCCTCCAGCCGTTCCAGGTCGGCGTCCACGCCCTGCAGGTCGGTAAGCTGCTCGCGACGCCCGGCCAGGTCGTCGAGGGAGTGCTCGATCTCGCCCAGTTCGCCCAGCGCTGCCTTGCGCCGTTCCAGCTCGGCCAGCCGTGTGGCATCCGGCACCGCGGTATCGGGTTCCAGGGCGTAGAACTTCACCCGCCCCTGCTCCTCGATGACGGTGACCCGGCTGCCCTCGGGGATGCGCTCCGGGGTCGCGGTGAAGCGGCGAATGTACTCGCCGGAACGGGCGGGGTCGTAGGGCTCCACCCGGGCCTCGATCCGGTGGGCCTCCAGCTGGCCCAGCGCCTCCTCGGTGGGCAGGTCACGATACGCCTGGCGGCTCACCGTCGCCTGCTTCGCCCGGGGCGCCTGGCCGCGGTTGAGCAGGCCGTCCCGTGCCAGGCCGGTGGCCAGGCTCAGTTCCTGCTGGCGGGCACGCAACAGTTGCGGCGGGTCGGCCCGCTGCAGGGTGGCGGCCAGGCGGTGGTAGGTGCCCGCCTTGAGCGGGGCGCGTCTCACCTCGGTGTCGGCGCCCTGGCCGGCCAGCCGAGTCTCGAACCAGTCGGGCAGGATGGCGCAGCAGAGCCGTTGTACCGCCTGGCGGATGCCCGGCAGCACCGGCACCAGCGACAGCCAGTATTCCAGCTTGGGGAAGGTCTTGACGTGGCGCCGCCGGGAGAAGTTGCAGATGTGGTAGACCTCATGGTCGCGGATCTCGACCTTGGCCAGCCAGATCCGCTCGTCGCCCTCGCACTCGGGGCAGCGGGTCAGCAGCAGGTGGCAGAAGCAGTCCTTGAGGTTCTGCACCAGGTTGCCGAACAGGCCGATGAAGGCCTGCAGCACCTCGCGGCGGTACGCCCTGAGCGGGGCGAAGGCGCCCGGTTCGGGGGCGAGCTCGTCGCGGGGAATCCAGGTGATGGTGTTGCTGGCGAAGTTGAGCACCTGGAGGTCGCCGCGGCCGTCGATGCAGAAGTCGCAGGGCATCAGCTGCACCGGGATGTACTCGCCGAGCGGCTTGCCATTGCGGTAGCGGCCCACCCGGAACTCGTCCTCCAGGCTGACCAGCAGGGCCTCCTCGTCGGCGTGGTAGTGCAGGCGCAGGCGGGTGTCGGCCAGGCCCAGGGCGGCCGGCCTGGGCCCGGCCTGCCCGGTCCAGGGGGCGGCGTAGCGCCAGACGTGCTTCTCCTGCCGGCCGTCGATGGCGATGAAGAGCTCGTGGTCATCCGGGCTCTCGGCGAGGCGCTCCCCGGTGGGGCGCGGTCCCACGGCGATGCCGTCGCTGCCGGACGTGTCGGCCTGCTGCTCGGTCAGGTCGAGGGTGTGCACCCGTTCGGGGCGCGTGATGCGCCCGCCGAGGCGGATGCAGAGCACCCGGTCGTAGCGCCCCTCGGGCCACTCCCCCTCGTCGGGGCCGGCGGTGGCGTAGAGCCACTCGCCATCGGGCGTGATGGCCAGGTGGCCGGCGGCGTTGAAGGCCAGGGCCGGCGCGGGGATCTGCTTCTCCTCGCCGAACAGTTCCGCCAGGTTGAGCACGAAGAGGCCGCTGCCCAGGCCGATGGCCAGCAGCAGGCGCGGATGGTCGCCGACGAAGCGCAGCTCGGTGATGCGCATCCCGCAGAGCACGGCGCTGGTCTCCCAGCGCAGGCCGTTACCCTCCACCCGGGCTCGGCTGAGAATGCTGTCGGTACCGTTGATGTCGGCGGCCACGTAGAACAGCCGCCCGTCCGGACTGAAGGCGCCCGCGGTGAGGTTGGCGCCCTCGGCGGAGGGGACCTGGCTGACCGCCGCCAGGCGACCCTCCCCGGCGTGGTAGAGGTTGACCTGGCTGCTGGCTCCGCCGAGGCTGGCCAGCAGGTCGCCGTCGGGCTGGCGCACCAGGGTGTCGTGGTGGTGCTTGCCGAACCAGGTGGTCATCCCGGTCTCGAGGGGATAGTCCGGGAAGTCGTGGCCGCGGAACATGCCGCAGAAGGTGCGGCTCTGCAGGATCTCGCGGAGGTGCAGGTAGAAGTCGCGCAGCAGCTCGTGCTCCTTGCGCGAGAGGAAGACCCGCTCGCCATGGGGGCGGTAGAGCAGCTCGGCGAGCAGGTTCATCAGGGTGGTGACGCGCTTGCGCTGGGGCGAGACCAGGGTGTCGCCCCGCTCCGCCTCCTCGATGCTGTCGTCGCCCAGCACCTCCAGCTCACCGCGCACGGCGTCGATCACTCCCTTGAGGCAGTCGTTGTAGAAGTCCAGCCACAGCTGGCCCTGCCACCAGGGGCTGTCGTTGTCGGCAGGGGGCTCGGTGGCGACGGCGAGCCGCGGCTCGCC
>PUOM01000052.1 GCA_003552795.1 Halomonas sp.
AGGTTCAATCCCAGCTCAGCGCGCCGCCCACCTGGTACTCGGTGACCCGGGTCTCGAAGAAGTTCTTCTCCTTGCGCAGGTCGATGATCTCGATCATCCACGGGAAGGGGTTCTGGGCGCCGGGGAACTGCTCCTTGAGGCCGATCTGGGCCAGGCGGCGGGTGCAGATGAAGTGCAGGTACTCCTCCATGATCGCCGCGTTCATGCCCAGCACGCCGCGGGGCATGGTGTCCCGGGCGTAGGCGATCTCCAGCTCGGTGCCCTCCAGGATCATCTGGGTCACCTCGTCCTGGAACTCGGGGGTCCAGAGGTGCGGGTTCTCGATCTTGATCTGGTTGATCATGTCCACGCCGAAGTTCAGGTGCATGGACTCGTCGCGCAGGATGTACTGGAACTGCTCGGCCACCCCGGTCATCTTGTTGCGCCGGCCCATGGAGAGGATCTGGCTGAAGCCGCAGTAGAAGAAGATGCCTTCGGTGACGCAGTAGAAGGCCACCAGGTTGCGCAGCAGCTCCTGGTCGGTCTCCGGGGTGCCGGTCTGGAAGTCCGGGCGCGCCAGGGACTGGGTGTGCTTGAGGCTCCAGGCGGACTTGGCGGCCACCGAGGGCACCTCGCGGTACATGTTGAAGACCGCCCCCTCGTCCATGCTCAGCGACTCCACGCAGTACTGGTAGGCGTGGGTGTGGATCGCTTCCTCGAAGGCCTGGCGCAGCAGGTACTGGCGGCACTCCGGATTGGTGATCAGGCGGTAGAGCGCCAGCACCAGGTTGTTGGCCACCAGCGAATCGGCGGTGGAAAAGTAGCCCAGGCTGCGCTCGACGATGCGCCGCTCGTCCGCGGTCAGGCCATCCTGGCTCTTCCACAGGGCGATGTCGGCGTTCATGTTCACTTCCTGGGGCATCCAGTGGTTGGCGCTGCCGTCCAGGTACTTCTGCCAGGCCCACTCGTACTTGAAGGGCACCAGCTGGTTGAGGTCGGCGCGAGCGTTGATCATCTGCTTGTCGTCGACCTCGATGCGCGCCGCACCCATCTCGAGCTCCTCGAGGCCGGCGGCCACGTCGAGCTCTTCCAGGGACTTGCGGGCCCGCGCCAGGCGGTCGCCCTCGGCCACCTGGTAGCTGCCATGGCGCTCGGCAACGGCGGCGGGATGGGCGTCATCTTGCGGGGCCTCCGGCTGCGGTTTGGCGGCAGCGGGTGCCGGAGCCGCCTTGGCCGGCTGGTCGGCGACGGCGCTGTCGTCTTCGTGGAACTCGTCCCAGTTCAGCATCTGTCTCTCTCCCGGTCGTCTTTCAGGCGACGGCCGGCACTCGGTCGGTGCCGGCATGGTAAATGGTGGGCCGGGAGCTGGTTTTGCTTAAGGCTTACAGCTTCCGGCTTAAAGCTTTACTGGCAGGCTTCGCAGCCCAGGTCGTCGATTTCGGCGGCGCTAGGGGCGCGGGAGCCGCTGCCCGCCTTGCCTTTCAGGAAATCCTCCACGCCGCGGGGCTCTGCGGATCCCGCTGAAGGCTCTCTGATACCCGCTGAAGGCTCCTGCATGCTCGCTGAAGGCTCCGAAGCCGTCGGCGTCGGGGCGGCGGCCGGCGCCTGGCCCGGTGCGGCATTGCTCACCGCGTTGAGGTTGCCGCGCTCCACCGTGGACTTCTCCACCGCCGTGGCGCCCAGGGCGCGCAGGTAGTAGGTGGTCTTGAGGCCGCGGAACCAGGCCATGCGATAGGTCACGTCGAGCTTCTTGCCGGAGACGCCCTGGATGTAGAGGTTCAACGACTGGGCCTGATCGATCCACTTCTGGCGCCGCGCCGCGGCCTCCACCAGCCACCTGGGCTCCACCTCGAAGGCGGTGGCGTACTTGGCCTTGAGGTCCGCCGGGATGCGTTCGATGGGCTGGGTCGAGCCGTCGTAGTACTTGAGGTCGTTGATCATCACCTCGTCCCACAGGCCGCGAGCTTTCAGGTCGTTGACCATGTGAGCGTTGACCACCGTGAACTCGCCGGAGAGGTTCGATTTCACATAGAGGTTCTGGTACGTCGGCTCGATGGACTGGGTCACGCCGCAGATGTTGGAGATGGTGGCGGTGGGGGCAATGGCCATCACGTTGGAGTTGCGCATGCCCTGCTCGGCGACCTTGTCGCGCAGGACGCTCCAGTCCTGGGTGGCCGAGGTGTCCACCTCGATGTACTTCTCGCCGCGTTCCTGCTTCAGCTTCTCGATGGAGTCGATGGGCATGACGCCCTGGCTCCACAGCGAGCCCTCGAAGCTCTCGTAGCGGCCGCGCTCGGCGGCCAGGTCGCTGGAGGCCTCGATGGCGTGATAGCTGACCAGCTCCATGGAGCGGTCGGCGAACTCGACGGCGCCCTCGCTGGCATAGGCGATATCCTGGGCATAGAGGGCGTCCTGGAAGCCCATGATGCCCAGTCCCACCGGGCGATGCCGGAAGTTGGAGCGCTGCGCCTGGGGCACGGCGTAGTAGTTGATGTCGATGACGTTGTCGAGCATGCGCACCGCGGTGCGCACGGTGCGGCGCAGCTTGTCGTTGTCGAGCTCGCCGTCGACCACGTGCTGGGCCAGGTTGACCGAGCCCAGGTTGCACACGGCGATCTCGTCCACCGAGGTGTTGAGGGTGATCTCGGTGCACAGGTTGGAGGAGTGCACCACGCCGGCGTGCTGCTGGGGGCTGCGCAGGTTGCAGGGATCCTTGAAGGTGATCCAGGGATGGCCGGTCTCGAACAGCATGGAGAGCATCCGGCGCCACAGGTCCTTGGCACGCACCCGCTTGAACAGCTTGAGCTCGCCGGTGTGCGTCATCGCCTCGTACTCCGCATAGCGCGTCTCGAAGGCGGCGCCGTAGAGGTCGTGGAGGTCCGGGCAGGTGGCGGGCGAGAAGAGAGTCCACTCCTGATCGTCGAAGACCCGCTTCATGAACAGGTCCGGCACCCAGTTGGCGGTGTTCATGTCGTGGGTACGGCGACGGTCATCGCCGGTGTTCTTGCGCAGCTCCAGGAACTCCTCGATATCCAGGTGCCAGGTCTCCAGGTAGGCGCAGACCGCACCCTTGCGCTTGCCGCCCTGGTTGACCGCCACCGCGGTATCGTTGACCACCTTGAGGAAGGGCACCACGCCCTGGCTCTTGCCGTTGGTGCCCTTGATCCAGGAGCCCAGCGCGCGTACCGGGGTCCAGTCGTTGCCGAGTCCCCCCGCCCACTTGGAGAGCATGGCGTTGTCGCGGATGGCGCTGTAGATGCCGTCGAGCTCATCGGGCACGGTGGTGAGGTAGCAGCTGGAGAGCTGGCTGCGCACGGTGCCGGCGTTGAACAGGGTCGGGGTGGAGGCCATGTAGTCGAAGCTGGAGAGCAGCTCGTAGAACTCGATGGCGCGCGCCTCGCGGTCCTCCTCGTTGAGCGCCAGGCCCATGGCCACGCGCATGAACATCACCTGGGGCAGCTCGTAGCGCACCTCATCCCGATGAATGAAGTAGCGGTCGTAGAGCGTCTGCAGCCCCAGGTAGGTGAACGCGTTGTCGCGGCTATGGTCCAGCGCCTCGCCCAGCCGCTCCAGGTCGAACTCCGCCAGGCGCGAATCGAGCTGATCGAACTCGATGCCTTTCTCCACGTAGGCAAGGAAGGCCGGCTTGTAGAGCTCTGCCATCTCCTGGTAGGTGGCCTCGTCAGCCACGCCGAGGAAGGCGAGGGCCTCGCGGCGCAGGTTGTCCTGCAGCAGGCGGGCGGTGACGTAGGTGTAGTTGGGCTCCTTCTCCACCAGGGTGCGGGCGGTCATCATCAGCGCCTGGGAGACGCCGTCCACGGTGACACCATCGTAGAGGTTCTTCAGCGACTCCTGGACGATGCGGTCGGCGTCGACGTTGTCGAGATTCGCGCAGGCATCGTGCACCAGGGTCTCGATACGGCCCAGGTCCAGCGGGCGCGTGGTGCCGTCGCGCAGGGTGACGTTGAGGGTCGGGTGGGGCTTGGCGATGGCGTCGCCGGCGGCGGCTCTGGCCCGGGCGTGAGCCTCCCGGTAGAGCACATAGGCGCGGGCCACCTTCTGCTCGCCGGCGCGCATCAGGGCCAGTTCGACCTGGTCCTGGATGTCTTCGATATGCAGGGTGCCGCCATCGGGCATGCGCCGCTGGAAGGCGTCCATGATGCTGGTGCTGGCCTGGGACACGAAGTCTCGAACCCGAGAGGAGGCGTCGGCGTTATCGCCCTCCACGGCGATGAAGGCCTTGCGCATGGCCACGGCGATCTTGCCGGCATCGAAGGGCACCACGTCACCGTTGCGCTTGATGACGCGCAGGGCCTGCGGGGCGGTGACGGTGACGGACGGCGTGTCCGGTGCGGTGGAAAGTGACATGTCGACGTTGTCCCTGACTGGTGATCGAGAAGCGGCGTGGAATGACCGTAAAAAGCACCTGCGAAGGGCGGGGCGCTGGCATGCCGTTTTCACAGGATATAGTGCTTCCGTTCGCCCGGTGACACAAGATAGTGTGTGTTTCGGCCGGCTTCAAGTGGATAACCCTGTGGATGGACTGTGATCTTCTTGGGGAGCTGTGGCACCCTGTAACGCTGCACCACCGTCGTTGTATAGTCACAGGCAGGCGAGCCCGGGGATTTCGGGTATCCTTTAGCCGATGGCGGTATGCCCCCCGGGCGCCGCCGCCCCGATCACCTGGCAGTCAGGATGGAACTTGAGGATGGATGAGAGCTTGGACCCCCGGGAGCAGGATCATGTGCTGATCATCGAGGATGATGAGCGCCTAGCCGACCTGACACGCGATTATCTGCAGGCCAACGGCTTCAGCGTCACCCTGGAGACGGATGGCGCGCGCGGAGCGGATCGGATTCGGGCGCTGCAGCCGGATCTGGTGATACTCGACCTGATGCTGCCCGGGGAGGATGGTCTGTCGATCTGTCGCCGCGTGCGCAGCGACTATCCGGGCCCGATCCTGATGCTGACCGCGCGCACCGACGACATGGATCAGGTGCTGGGCCTCGAAATGGGCGCCGACGACTACGTGGCGAAGCCGGTGCAGCCCCGGGTGCTGCTGGCGCGCATGCGGGCCCTGCTGCGTCGCGCCGAGAGCATCGAGACGGCGGCGGAACCGCGGCTCAGCTTCGGCAACCTGGAGATCGACAGCGCGACCCGCGAGGCGTGGCTGGACGGCGAGCGCATCGACCTCACCAGCGCCGAGTTCGACCTGCTGTGGCTGCTGGGCAGCAACGCCGGCCGGGTGCTGACCCGCGAAGAGATATTCGCCCAGCTGCGCGGCATCAAGTATGACGGCCAGGACCGTTCCATCGATGTGCGGGTGTCACGCATACGGCCCAAGATTGGTGACGATCCCAACCAGCCGCACCGCATCAAGACCGTGCGCAGCAAGGGTTACCTCTTCGTCAAGGAGAGCTGAGCCGTGCGGCGGGTCCTGGCCGACAGCACCTTCCTGCGTGTCTATGTGCTGCTGGCGCTGGCACTGCTGCTGACCTTCGGCCTGGCCCTGCTGGGTGTGGCGATGGTCGATCAGGTGCGGCGCGAGCACCATCGCGAACAGCTCGCCGAAGTGCCCATGCGCCTGCTTGCCCAGCGCCTCGAGACCATGCCCGCCGAGGCCCATGCCGACTGGCTGGAGGCTCAGGCCCGTCATCTCGACATGAGCCTCAGCGTCCTGCCCGTGGAGGCCACCTCACTGGGGTACTTTACTCGTCTGCGCCTGGAGCGCGGCAAGGTCCTCGTGCAGCAGCGCAACGGGCGCGGCTGGCGCCTGCAGATGATGCTGTCCGGCGGAGAGCAGCTGCTGCAGGTGGAGCTCACCAGCCTCAGCGAGCACCAGCTGCGCGGGCTCGTCGCGCTGCTCGGCGAGTGGCTGGTCGAAGTGCCGCCGGCCGAGCGCCGGGAGCGGCTGGAGTGGGTGGCCGGGATCAGTGTCCCGGTGACCCTCGACGAGGAACCGCCCTCCGGGCTGGATCCCTATCAGCTGGGGCGCCTGGCCGACGGCGAGGTGGTGATGCACCTCTTCCCCGGGCGCTGGTCAATGGCCATGTACCTGGCCCTGCCCGACATGTCCGGTGGCGACAAGGTCAGCTGGCTGAGCATCGGCCCGGTCGAGGCCTTCGAGCCGGTGCCGAGGGCGTTGCAGCTGCTGATGGTGCTTATCCTGCTGGCGGTGCTCGGAGCGACCATCTATCTGATCGTGCGCGGCGTGGAGGCGCGCATGGCGAGGCTGGAGCTGGCCGCTACCCGTATCGCCACGGGTCGCCTCGATACCCGCGTCAAGGTCGAGAGCGGCGACTTCCTGGGGCGCCTGGGCATGGCCTTCAACGGCATGGCGGCCCAGGTGCAGGCGCTGCTGCGCGCCCAGCAGGACATGATCCGGGCGGTATCCCACGAGCTGCGCACGCCGGTGGCGCGTATCCGCTTCGCGGTGCAGATGGTCGAGGACATGACCGATGATCCGGCGATCCGCCGTCAGCTGCAGGGCATCGACGGCGACATCGAGGAGCTGGACGGCCTGGTCGACGAGATCCTCACCTATGCGCGCCTGGGCAGCGATGCGGTCAACGGTCGCGAGATGGAAGCCACCCTGGTGGACTGTAGAGCCATGGCGGAGCGCGTGATTGCCGCGCTGGCGCCGCTGCACGGGCACCTGTCCATCGAGCTCGCCGAGGGGCCCGAAGTGGAGGCGCTGGCCGAGGCGCGTTACCTGCAGCGGGCGCTGCAGAACCTGGTGGCCAATGCCTGCCGCTATGCCACCAGCCGCGTGGTGATCCAGGTGCAGGCCGAGCCCCGACTGTTACGCATCGACGTGGAGGACGACGGGCCCGGGGTGCCGCCCGGCGAGCGTCATGCGATCTTCAAGCCCTTCGCGCGGCTCGACGACAGCCGCACCCGCAGCTCCGGTGGCTACGGGCTGGGGCTCTCCATCGTCCAGAAGGTGATGACCTGGCACGGCGGCAGCGTGGGGGTCGACGATAGCCCCGCGCTTGGCGGCGCCCGCTTCACCCTGCTGCTGCCGCAGCGTCTCGGCGAGATGCACCGGGACAGCTAGGCGGGTTTCACCCCCTCCAGCACCGCGAAGGAGGTCTCCCGAGCGGTGCGCAGGAAGTCCTCCATCCACGGCGCCTGGCGGGTCTCCTCGCGGATCGCCGCGAACAGGGTGCTCCAGACCCCCTTCTCGCCCAGGGCGACCGCCTTCACGTAGTCGCGCTCCAGGTATTCGGTAAGCGCCCAGTTGGGCAGCGCACAGACCCCCCGGCCGCTGGCCACCAGCTGCATCATCATGATGGTCAGCTCGGCGGTGCGCAGCTCCCTGGGGTGCACTCCGGCCGGATCCAGGAACTGGGTGAAGACATCCAGTCGCGAGTGCTCCACCGGGTAGGTGATCAGCGTCTCCTCGGCCAGGTCCTCGGGTGTCACGAAGGCCCTGCCGGCCAGCCGGTGCTGGCGGGCCACCGCCAGCAGCCCCTCGTAGCGGAACAGCGGCTCGTAGTGAATCCCGGCCAGGGGCTGGGGGTCGGCGGTGATCACCAGGTCGAGCTGCTCCCGGGCCAGGGCCGGCAGCGGGTCGAAGTGGCGGCCGCCGGGGATGTCGATCTCCACCTCCGGCCAGTGGTCGCGGAAGTGGTCGACGGTGGGCATCAGCCACTGGAAGCAGCTGTGGCACTCGATGGCCATGTGCAGTCGACCCTGTTCGTTGCCGGCCAGCCGCGCCAGGTCGCGCTCGGCCATGCGCACCAGCGGCAGCACCTGTTCGGCCAGGGTCAGCAGCCGCTGCCCGGCGCGGGTGAACTCCACCGGTCGGGTCTTGCGCACGAACAGCGGGTTGTCGAGCCGCTCTTCCAGATCCTTGATCTGGTGGGAGAGGGCGGACTGGGTCAGGTGGACCCGCTCGGCCGCCTCGACGAGGGAGCCGGCGTCGCGCAGTGCGACCAGGGTGCGGAGGTGTCGCAGTTCGAGCATGCCGAGTGAGCCAGTTTCATATTTAAGATTAAGAAGTTTAGTTTGATTCACTCTTCATGGCCAGCCAGACTTTGCTGGATAATTCATCCATGAAGGCTATTTGTATGAGTGTTTCTCATGTTGTTGGCTATCCGCGCATCGGCGCCGATCGCGAACTCAAGCGTGCGGTAGAGGCGTACTGGCAGGAGGCGCTGTCGCGGGACGCGCTGGAGGCCCGAGGGCGCGAGCTGCGCGCTCGCCACTGGGCCGACCAGCGCGAGGCGGGGCTCGACCTGGTCACGGTCGGCGACTTCGCCTTCTACGATCAGGTGCTGGACCTCTCGGTAGCCCTGGGAGCGGTGCCGGCCCGCTTTGACGCCGAGGCCGAGGTGGCCGCCGGCGAGGTGGATCTGGATACCGCCTTTCGCATGGCCCGCGGCCGGGCGCCCAGCGGCGAGCCCGCGGCCGCCTGCGAGATGACCAAGTACTTCGATACCAACTACCACTATCTGGTGCCCGAGCTGCACGCCGGCCAGACCTTCCGCCTGGCGTCATCGCGCCTTTTCGAGCAGGTGGCCGAGGCCCAGGCGCTGGGTCACGCGGTGAAGGTGACGCTGCTCGGCCCGCTCAGCTGGCTGTGGCTGGGCAAGGCCCGCGACGAGGGGCTTGACCGTCTCAGCCTGCTCGAGGCGCTGCTGCCGGTCTATGGCGAGCTGCTGTCTCGCCTCGCCGAGCAGGGCGTGGAGTGGGTTCAGCTCGAGGAGCCGGCCCTGGTGCAGGATCTGCCCCGCGAGTGGCAGCAGGCCTACGAGGCCGCCTACAGCGTGCTGGGCAGGGCGCCGGTGAAGCTGCTGCTGGCCAGCTACTTCGGCGGCCTGGGTGACAATCTGGGGCTCGCCGTGGGGCTGCCGGTGGCGGGGCTGCATATCGATGTCGCTCGCGCTCCCGACCAGCTCGAGGCGGTGCTCGATCGCCTGCCCGCCTACAAGGTGCTCTCGGTAGGGGCCATCGACGGCCGCAACATCTGGCGTGCCGATCTGGCGCTGCTCCGCGAGCAGCTGGCCCAGGCGCGTATCCGACTCGGCAAGCGGCTGTGGGTTGCCTCCTCCTGCTCGCTGCTCCACGTGCCGGTGGATCTCGAGCGCGAGACCGACCTCGAGCCCGAGCTCAAGAGCTGGCTGGCCTTCGCCCGTCAGAAGCTCGATGAGACGGTGACGCTGGCACGCCTGCTCGATGGGCGGGCCAGCGAGGATGACCACGCACGGCTGGAGGCCGCCACCCTGGCCCTGCAGGCCAGGCGCGACTCGTCGCGCATCCACCGTCCGGACGTCGCCGATCGCCTGGCGAGGGTTGAACCGGCCGACCAGGAGCGCCAGAGCCCCTATGCGGTGCGTGCCGAGGCCCAGCGTCGGGCTCTCAAGCTGCCGCTCTTTCCCACCACCACCATCGGCTCCTTTCCCCAGACTGCCGAGATCCGCGCTGCGCGCCGCGCCGTGAAGGCCGGCGAGCTATCTCGGGAGGCCTACGAGGCGCGCATGGAGGAGGAGATTGCCCATGCCGTGGCGCGTCAGGAGGCCCTGGGCCTCGACATGCCGGTGCACGGCGAGCCCGAGCGCAACGACATGGTGGAGTACTTCGGCGAGCAGCTCGACGGCTACGCCTTCACCCGCTTCGGCTGGGTGCAGAGCTACGGATCCCGCTGCGTCAAGCCGCCGGTGATCTTCGGCGACGTCAGCCGTCCGGGTCCGATGACGGTGCGCTGGAGCCGGTACGCCCAGTCGCTCACCGACAAGCCCATGAAGGGCATGCTCACCGGCCCCGTCACCATGCTGCAGTGGGCCTTCGTGCGCGACGACCAGCCCCGCGAGACCACCTGTCGTCAGATCGCCCTGGCGCTGCGCGACGAGGTGTGTGACCTGGAGACAGCGGGTATCCGTGCCATCCAGATCGACGAGCCGGCGCTGCGCGAGGGGCTGCCGCTGCGACGGGGGGAGTGGCCGGCCTATCTGGAGTGGGCCGTGGCCTGCTTCCGGCTCAGCGCCGCCGGGGTGCGCGACGAGACCCAGATCCACACCCATATGTGCTACTCGGAGTTCAACGACATCATCGAGTCGATTGCCGCCCTGGACGCCGATGTCATCACCATCGAGACCTCGCGTTCGGACATGGAGCTGCTCGACGCCTTCCAGGACTTCGCCTATCCCAACGAGATCGGCCCCGGCGTCTACGATATCCATTCGCCCAATATCCCCGAGGTGGAATGGATGGTGGCGCTGATGGAGAAGGCCGCCGAGCGCATCCCGCTGGAGCGGCTGTGGGTCAATCCCGACTGCGGCCTCAAGACCCGCCGCTGGGAGGAGGTGGAGCCGGCCCTGGCCAACATGGTGGAGGCGGCCCGCCAGCTGCGCCGGCGCCTCGGCTAGGCGGATTGGGTGCTCCGGGCGAGATGCGCGAGACAGGGCGGCGGCAGCGTTGAGCCAGCGAGGGCAGCCGCCCGCCTCGGCGGCTGCTATGCTCGGCGAACCCAGGAATCGCCACCCTCGCAAGGAAATGCCATGTCCCGACTCCTCGCTCCCGCCGCCCTCGGGGCGGTCCTGCTGCTGGGCGGCTGCGCCACTGCTACCCAGCCGGCGCCCATCACCTCGGGGGCTCAGGCGCCGCTGCTGCCCTCGGTGCTCTTCCCCGGCGGCGCCGAGAGATTCACGTCCTGGCGCTGCAGCCCCGATCAGGCGCTGGTCACCGCCGCGCCGCAGGGCCCGGAAGCCGAGCTGCGGCTGTGGTCGGCGCACGGCGCCTGGCGCCTGACGCCCGCCGTGGTGGCCAGCGGCGCCCGCTATGAGCAGGGCGACGTCAGCTTCTGGAACAAGGGGACCGAGGCCGTCGTGGAGACCCCCCGAGGGCGGCTCGAGTGCCAGGCCTACGTGCAGCGCCAGGCGCTGACCCGCGAGCAGCGCCCCGGGGTGATGTTCCTGGGTCGCGGCAACGAGCCGGGCTGGATGGCGAGCCTCGCCCATGATCGCCCCGAGGTGACCCTGAGCCTCGATTACGGCACCCGGGAGCAGACGCTGCCCTATCGGGTCACCGCCCTGGACAACGAAGCGGGACGGGTGGTGCTGGTCAGCGGTCGCGGCGATACCCCCTTCGAACTGCGTATCGAGGCCCGCGCCTGCCTGGATGACATGAGCGGCGAGCCCTTCCCGGCCAGGGTCACCCTGACCGTCGACGGGGAGCAGTATCGGGGCTGCGGCCAGGGCATCGCCCCCTGACCGGGGCTGGCGAAAACAGTCTGCGCTCGACGCCTTTTCGCCAAGCCCCGGCGATTTGATCTTGATTTCATCGATTTTATCGAACGGCGGGTGCGGATTTATGCGCTTTTTATGGCAAATAATGCATCTATCATGGCCTACATCGTCCCGATTCCTCTCTCCTAGGAGATCGCCATGACCCGCATGCTCGTTCTGACCTCTTCCATCCTCGCCGAAAACGGCCAGTCCAAGGCTCTCGCCGAGCGCTTTATCGCCCAGGCCGGGAGCCGCGATGGCGTCGAGGTGACCCATCGCGATCTGGTGGCCGAACAGCTGCCCCATCTTAACCTGGCCGAGCTGGGCAGCTGGCAGGTGGCCGAAGAGGAGCGTAGCGCCGAGCAGCGCGAGCTGGCCTCCCGCTCCGACGAGCTGATCGAGGAGCTGCGCGACCACGACGTGGTGGTGCTGGCGGTGCCGATGTACAACTTCGGCATTCCCAGCCAGCTCAAGGCCTGGTTCGATCGCGTGATGCGCGCCGGGGTGACCTTCCGCTATACCGAGAACGGTCCCCAGGGCCTGCTCGAGGGCAAGCGGGCGGTGATCCTGGCGGCCCGCGGCGGCCAGTATGCCGGCACCGAGATGGATACCCAGACCCCGCACCTCAAGCTGATGCTGGGCATGATGGGCATCACCGAGGTGGACACCGTCTTCGCCGAGGGTCTCGCCATGGGTGATGATACGCGCAACGCCGCCCTCGAGGAGGCGCGTCAGGCCATCGACGGCCTGGTAGAGCGCCTGTAAGCAGCCCATATCTCCGGCACCGAAAGCGGCGGGGCGGCCAGCTGGCCGCCCCGCCGCTTTCGGTGCCGGAGATATGGGCTGCTTACAGGCGC
>PUOM01000165.1 GCA_003552795.1 Halomonas sp.
AGTGGCAGGCTTTTCGCAACAACCGCAACAACGAGGCCTTCCTCGACCGTGTCTACATCGTCAAGGTGCCCTACTGCCTGAGAGTCTCCGAGGAGGTCAAGATCTACGAGAAGCTGCTCGAGCACTCCTCGCTCAGCCAGGCGCCCTGTGCGCCGGACACCCTGCGCATGCTGGCGCAGTTCTCGGTGCTCTCGCGGCTCAAGGAACCCGACAACTCCAGCATCTACTCCAAGATGCGGGTCTACGACGGCGAGAACCTCAAGGACACCGATCCCAAGGCCAAGTCGATCCAGGAGTATCGCGACACCGCCGGGGTCGACGAGGGCATGGACGGCCTCTCGACCCGCTTCGCCTTCAAGATCCTCTCCAAGGTGTTCAACTTCGACAGTCACGAGGTGGCGGCCAATCCGGTGCACCTGCTCTACGTACTCGAGCAGCGCCTCGAGCAGGAGCAGCTGCCCAAGGAGGCCTTCGAACGCTACCTGCGCTATATCAAGGAGTTCCTGGCGCCGCGCTACGTGGACTTCATCGGCAAGGAGATCCAGACGGCGTATCTGGAGTCCTACTCCGAATATGGCCAGAACATCTTCGACCGCTACGTCACCTACGCCGACTTCTGGATCCAGGACCAGGAGTATCGCGACCCCGAGACCGGCGAGCTGTTCAACCGTCAGGCGCTCAACGAAGAGCTCGAGAAGATCGAGAAGCCGGCCGGCATCTCCAATCCCAAGGACTTCCGTCACGAGGTGGTCAACTTCGTGCTGCGGGCCCGCGCCCAGAACAACGGCATGAACCCCAGCTGGCAGTCCTACGAGAAGCTGCGCGGCGTGATCGAGCAGAAGATGTTCGCCAACACCGAGGAGCTGCTGCCGGTGATCTCCTTCAATGCCAAGGCCTCCCAGTCGGATCAGAAGAAGCACGAGGATTTCGTGGCCAGGATGGTGGATCGCGGTTACACCGAGAAGCAGGTCCGCCTGCTCTCCGAGTGGTACCTGCGGGTGCGCAAGTCGCAGTAGACCCAGGAGGTCAGCCATGACCTATTTCATCGATCGACGAGCCAATGCCAAGCACAAGAGCGCCGTCAACCGGCAGCGCTTTCTGGACCGCTATCGCACCCATATCAAGCGTTCGGTGGAGGAGGCGGTGAACCGCCGCTCCATCACCGACATGGAGCGCGGCGAGAAGGTCTCGATCCCGAGTCGCGATATCTCCGAGCCGGTGTTCCAGCACGGTTCGGGTGGCAAGCGCAGTATCGTGGCGCCGGGCAACCGGGAGTTCACCGAAGGCGATCGTCTGCGCCGCCCTCCCGGCGGTGAGGGCGGCGGAGCCGGTGAGGGCGCCGCCTCCGATCAGGGCGAAGGCATGGACGAGTTCGCCTTCACCCTCTCCCGGGAGGAGTTTCTCGATTTCGTCTTCGATGGTCTGGAGCTTCCCCACCTGGAGCGCAAGTCGCTGGCGGACCTCGATGAGGTGAAGCCGGTACGGGCGGGGCTGTCCAAGGAGGGGGTGCCGGCGCGCATCAACATCGTCCGCTCCATGCGCGAGGCCCATGCCCGGCGCATCGCCATGCGGGCTCCCATTCGTCGCGCCCTGCGCGAGGCGCGGGAGGCCCTGGCGCTCGAGGAAAGCAAGGACCCGGTGCTGCGTAACCCGGCGCGGATCACCGAGCTCAAGGCGGAGATCGAACGTCTGGAGAGACGCCTTGAGGCGGTGCCCTTCATCGACACCTTCGACCTGCGCTACAACAACCTGGTCAACCAGCCGATGCCCTCCAGCAAGGCGGTGATGTTCTGCATCATGGATGTTTCCGGCTCCATGACCCAGGCCCACAAGGACATCGCCAAGCGTTTCTTCCTGCTGCTCTACCTGTTCCTGGAGCGCAGCTACGAGAAGGTCGAGCTGGTCTTCGTGCGCCACCACACCGCCGCCAAGGAGGTGGACGAGGAGGAGTTCTTCTACTCCCGGGAGACCGGCGGCACCATCGTCTCCAGCGCTCTCACCATGGTCGACGAGATCATCGCCAGGCGCTATCCGCCGGGGCAGTGGAACCTCTATGTGGCCCAGGCCTCGGACGGCGACAACTGGGACGACGACTCCGTCACCTGCCGCGATCTGCTGCTCAAGTCGCTGATGCCGCGCCTGCAGTACTACACCTACGTGGAGATCACCCCCCACGCCCATCAGGCGCTATGGGAAGAGTACGAGACGGTGGCCGCCGAGTTTCCATCGCGTTTCGCCATGCGGCAGATCGTCGAGGCCGGGGACATCTATCCGGTGTTCCGTGAGCTGTTCAAGCGACGCGCTGCCGGCGGCTGAGCGCCGACGCGGCGCCGAGGAGGGACCATGACACGACGCAAGCCCATTGCCACCGGCTCCGACTGGAACTTCGAGATCCTGTCCGAGTTCGAGCGGGAGATCGCCCGGCTGGCCGACGAGTACCGGCTCGACACCTATCCCAACCAGATCGAAGTGATCACCACCGAGCAGATGATGGATGCCTACGCCAGCGTCGGCATGCCGGTGGGCTACCACCACTGGTCCTTCGGCAAGCAGTTCCTGGCGGTGGAGCAGGCCTACCGGCGCGGCCAGATGGGGCTGGCCTACGAGCTGGTGATCAACTCCGATCCCTGCATCGCCTACCTGATGGAGGAGAACACCCTGATGATGCAGGTGCTGGTGATGGCCCACGCCTGCTATGGCCACAACTCCTTCTTCAAGGGCAACTACCTCTTCCGCACCTGGACCGACGCCGGTTCCATCGTCGACTACCTGATGTTCGCCCGCAAGTATGTGGCCGAGTGCGAGGAGCGCCACGGCGTGGCGGCGGTAGAGCAGCTCCTGGACGCCTGCCATGCTCTGCAGAACTACGGCGTGGACCGCTACAAGCGCCCCTCGCCGATCTCCGCCGCCGAGGAGGCGCGTCGTCAGAAGGAGCGCGAGGCGTATCTGCAGGCCCAGGTCAACACTCTGTGGCGCACCATTCCCGGGCGAGTGTCCGAGGATGTGCTGGCCGGCGAGGACGATGAAGAGGATCCGCTGGGGCTGCATGCGGGGGGGCGTTACCCCGCCGAACCCCAGGAGAACCTGCTCTACTTTATCGAGAAGAACGCGCCGCTGCTGGCGCCCTGGCAGCGTGAGATCGTCCGCATCGTGCGCAAACTGGCCCAGTACTTCTACCCGCAGCGCCAGACGCAGGTGATGAACGAAGGGTGGGCCACCTTCTGGCACTACACCCTGATGAATCGGCTCTATGCGGAGGGGCTTGTCGACGAGGGGCTGATGCTGGAGTTCCTGCAGTCGCACACCGCGGTGGTGAATCAGCCTGCCTTCGACACTCCCTGGTACAGCGGGATCAACCCCTATGCGCTGGGCTTTGCCATCTTCAGCGACCTCAGGCGGCTGTGCGAGAGCCCGACGGAGGAGGATCGGCAGTGGTTTCCCGACAGTGCCGGCAGTGACTGGCGGGAGACCCTGGAGTTCGCCATGAAGAACTTCAAGGATGAGTCCTTCATTCAGCAGTTCCTGTCGCCCAAGGTGATCCGGGACCTCAAGCTGTTCATGGTGGTGGATGACGATCAGGACGATATGCTCGAGGTCGGCGCCATTCATGACGAACGCGGCTACCGGCGCGTTCGCGAGGCGCTCGCCGCCCAGTATGCCCTTTCGCTTCGCGAGCCCAATATCCAGATCTACAAGGCGGATATCCGTGGCGACCGCTCGCTGACCCTGCGTCACATCCAGGACAGCCGCCGTCCCCTGGCGCGCAGCGTCTATCCGGTGATCCGCCACCTGCATCAGCTGTGGGGGTTCCCGGTCGTGCTGGAGTCGGTGGAGAATGACGAGGTCGTGCGCCGCTATCAGTGGCCGCTGCCGGATGAGGCGGCCCGCGCCTGAAACAACAGAACCCGCGCCGAGGCGCGGGTTCTGTGTACCGGGGCCTTTGTTGCCCGGCTATCAGCCCTGAGCTGTCCAGGACTGGCACCAGCCCTTGGGCTCGACGCTGTTCTGCGGGAACAGGGTGCAGCCCTCGGAGTCAGCTTGCCAGAACATGCAGTTGTCGCAGTACTCGCCCTCCTCGAAGGCGGGGTGATCGGAGGCGTCCTCGGCCACTTCGACGTAGTTCAGGGCCTTGGCCTCCTCGCTCTCGGGGTCGAGGCGCGGCAGGGTATCGGCGAAGGCGGTCTTGGAGAGGATGCCGGCGCCGAGCGGGAGGGCGGCGAGGCCCAGCAGGCTGTTGCGCATGAAGTCACGGCGGCTATGGTTGGCCATGGGTTCTCCTTAACTTGTCACGGTTGCAGGAATGATTCCTGTTCTTTTTTCACTGTCTTGCGGGTGGTTGAGCCACCTCTTGCTCCGACAGGGGCTGCCCGGCAGAGTTCGCAGACCATGTTAGTTGAGTGCCTGTAGGGATGCGAATATGCTTTTCTGCATGCGGCAATCTGCCGCAGTGTGCGCACCGAGCCAAGGAGGCCCGATGATCTTCACCCGCTTTGATTCCCCGCTGGGAGAGATACTGCTGTGCGCCAACGACCGCGGGCTGACTCGCCTGGTGCTGGACGCCGGAGCGCAGCCCGAGCCGGAGGAAGGGCGCCGCGATGACGAGGCCCTGTTGGCGGCCCGGGACCAGCTGCTGGCCTATCTGGAGGGGCGGCGGCGGCGCTTCAGTCTGACGCTGTCGCCCGGCGGCAGCGACTTCCAGCGCGAGGTCTGGTCGGCGCTGCTGCGCATTCCCTGGGGCGAGACCCGCACCTATGGCGAGCTGGCGCGGCGCCTGGGCCGCGAGGGGGCGGCGCGGGCGATCGGCACCGCCAACGGCGCCAATCCGCTGCCCCTCCTGATTCCCTGCCATCGGGTGGTAGCCGCCAGCGGCCTGGGGGGCTACAGCGGGGGGCTGGCGCTCAAGCGCTGGCTTCTCGAGCTGGAGGGCAGCCTGTCCGGCTGAGCCGCGATTCTGCCGCACGGCCGGCGCTGCTATACTCGCGCCATCGCTGGCTGCTGCCAGCCGGATATCCACCGTGCCCCGAGGGGCACGCAGCAGGGAGAGTGCCCGATGCAGAATGCCGTGATCCTGATCAATGCCGAGAAGGGGCAGGTGAAGGCGGTGGCCGAGCGCCTGGCCGACGTGGAGGGAATCAGCGAGGTCTATTCCACCTGCGGGCGCTATGACCTGGTCGCCATTGCCCGGACCCGCGACTTCGAGAGCCTGGCGGAGCTGGTCACCGAGCGCTTGAACGCCGTGGAGGGAATTCGCGACACCGAGACCCTCAATGCCATGCAGGTTCACTCCCGCCACGATCTGGAGACGATGTTCTCGCTGGGCTGGTAGGTCCGGGCCCCGGAGCCCCAGTCCTGCTCCCGTTTCTGTCCCGCTGCTGGAAGCCGCTTCAAGGATGAGTCGTCGTCGTTCCCCCGTCACGCGCTGGCGCCGCCAGGCGCGTCGCTTCGGCATCACGCTGGTGTTCGTGCTGGTCACCTCCGGCCTCTGGTACGGTCAGGAGCGCCAGGTGCGCGACCAGCTGGTGTGGATGGGCGTGCCCGAGTGGCAGAGCCTGACGCCCACCAGCCTGCACCGTGTGCTGCGCAACGAGGGCTTTCTGGTGGGCTGGTCCGATGTGCGGGTCAATCCGCTGTGGGTCAGCTACCGGCTCCATGCGGTGGACGACCCCGGCGCGGGGCCGCGGCCGAACTTCCAGCGCGACTGGCGAACCCTCTGGCCGATCGCCGCCGATCACTACGCCGGCAGCGGCTATGACCGCGGCCATATGGCGCCCAACTACGCCATCGCGGCGGTGCACGGGCCCCAGGCCCAGCGCGACACCTTCTACATGAGCAACATGTCGCCCCAGCGTCCGGATCTCAATCGGCGCCTGTGGCAGCGTCTCGAGGAGGCGGTGATCGATCACTTCGTGCCCCGCTTCGGTGAGGTGCAGGTGATCACCGGTCCGGTCTTTCCCGAGGACTTTCTCGACAACGTCCTCAACCGGGTCGGGCTGGTAGAGATTCCCGAAGCCTTCTACAAGATCATCGCGGTGCCGGGTGAGACGCCGCGGGTGCTGGCCTTCATCATGCCCCAGGAAGTGGCGGGCAATGAGCCGCTGGACGACTATCTGGTGAGCGTCGACGAGATCGAGGCGCGCACCGGGCTCAACTTCTTCCCGCGGCTGCCCGAGGAGATAGCCGAGGTGCTGGAGGGGGAGGTGATGACCCGCGGCTGGGCGCTGGAGGAGGTGGCGCGGCGGCCGGGGCGTTTTCAGTAGTCCGTCACGGAGTCCGGACACGAAAAAGCCGCGATGCGAGTCGCGGCTTCCTATGATGTTCTTGCAGTGCTGCTGTTGCGATACGGCGCGTGTCTGAATCAGTCGGCATGAGGCGATATGAAGTGGTGCCCAGGAGAGGACTTGAACCTCCACATCCGTAAGGATACTAGCACCTGAAGCTAGCGCGTCTACCAATTCCGCCACCTGGGCGCATCATGCATGTCGTCGTGTTCGCGGCTATCCCGAAGGATGGTGCCCAGGAGAGGACTTGAACCTCCACATCCGTAAGGATACTAGCACCTGAAGCTAGCGCGTCTACCAATTCCGCCACCTGGGCGAACACGAGCGATTCGAGCTGATAAAGAGCGTGGGAGCGAACTCCCGATCATCGATCCCGGGGGAGCGATGGTGCCCAGAAGAGGACTTGAACCTCCACGTCCGTAAGGACACTAGCACCTGAAGCTAGCGCGTCTACCAATTCCGCCATCTGGGCAGGCGATGCGCATGATACCCGATTCCAGCGCCATTGCAAGGGGGGCGAGGTCGGTCGCGGCTTTTTTCAGCGCGAACCTGCCGAGGCGCCGGTTGTTCGTGGCAGACCAAGGTTGGGTGGCAGGCCGGGCGGCGCTATACTGCGCTCATGACAATTGATTTGACAAGCCATGCTTCATCCCCGCGGCGCCCGTGCGCCTCTACCCTCCTGCCGTCCCCGACCCTGCCAAGGATGCTTTCCGCATGACCCACTGGACGCTCAGCGACGACCCGCACGCCAGCCGCGAGGCACATAAGTACGATAATCCTGCCCCCAGCCGGGAGTACCTGCTCGCCCGGCTCGAGGAGGTTGGCAAGCCGATCACCCACGAGACCATGAGCCGTCTGCTGGGCCTCGACGACGAGGACCTTCAGGAAGCCGTGCGGCGTCGCCTGGCCGCCATGGAGCGCGACGGGCAGGTGCTGCGCAATCGTGCCGGCGCCTATGCGCTGATCGACAAGCTCGACCTGATCCGCGGCAAGGTGCTCGGCCACCGCGACGGCTTCGGCTTCCTGATCCGCGAGGACGGCAAGAAGCCCGACCTGGTGCTGCCGCCCCGTCAGATGCGCCGTGCCTTCCATGGCGATTACGTGCTGGCGCGGGTCAGCGGGCGGGATCGTCGCGGCCGCGACGAGGCGACCATCGCCGAGGTGCTCGCCCACAATACCCAGACCATCGTTGGCGTCTACCGCGAGAACACCCCCGAGTTTGGGGTGCTGATTCCCGAGAACCCGCGCATCACCCAGGAGGTGATCATCCCGCACAGCGCCTGCGGCGGGGCGAAGGATGGCCAGGTGATCTCGGCGAAGATCGTGAAGCAGCCCGCCACTCGGGTGCAGCCGGTGGGCGAGGTGATCGAGGTGCTCGGTGAGCGCATGGATCCCGGGATGGAGATCGATATCGCCATCCGCAGCTATGAGATCCCCGCCGAATTTCCGCCGGAAGTTCACGATCAGATCGCCAGCATGTCCGCCGAGGTGGCCGACGAGGACAAGCAGCGCCGCATCGATCTGCGCGACGTGCCGCTGGTGACCATCGATGACGAGAGCGCCAAGGACTTCGACGACGCCGTCTGTGCCTGGAAGACCAAGTCCGGCAGCTGGAAGCTGCTGGTGGCCATTGCCGATGTCTCCCACTACGTCCGCCCGGGCAGCGCCCTGGACCAGGAGGCCATTCGCCGCGGCAACTCGGTCTACTTCCCAGGGCAGGTGGTGCCCATGCTGCCGGAGCTGCTCTCCAACGGGCTCTGCTCGCTCAATCCGGCCGTCGACCGCCTGGCCCTGGTCTGCGAGATGAATATCTCCCAGAGCGGTGCCATCAGCCGCTATCGCTTCTACGAGGCGGTGTTCCAGTCCCATGCGCGCCTGACCTACAACAAGGTGGCGGCGATCCTCGACGAGGACGACGCCAGCGGCGATGCGCTGCGCGAGGAGCACCGCGAGCTGGTTCCCTCGCTGAAGAACCTGCACGCCCTCTATCGCGTGCTGCGTGAGGCGCGGGAGGCTCGCGGCGCCATCGACTTCGAGACCACCGAGACCGCCATCGTCTTCAACGAGGAGCGCAAGATCGAGAAGATCGTCCCGCGCTCGCGCAACGATGCCCACAAGATCATCGAAGAGTGCATGCTGGCGGCCAACGTGGCTACGGCGCGCTTCCTCGACAAGCACGATCTGCCGGCTCTCTATCGCATCCACGAGAAGCCCTCTCCCGAGCGCCTCGACAAGCTGCGCCTCTTCCTGGCCGAGCTGGGCCTGTCGCTGGGCGGTGGCGACGATCCCACCCCCCAGGATTATCAGGAGCTGGCCGAGGTCATCAAGGACCGCCCCGACACCGACGTGATCCAGACGGTGATGCTGCGCTCCATGAGCCGGGCGATCTACTCGCCCCAGAACGACGGCCACTTCGGTCTGGCCTATCCGGCCTATGCCCACTTCACCTCGCCGATCCGTCGCTACCCCGACCTGCTGGTGCATCGCGCCATCCGCTCGGTGATTCGCGGCCCGCGCCAGACCGCCACGGTACTGCGCGCCGATGACGCCAAGGTGGAGCCGCCGAGCAAGTGGGCCCCCTACACCTTCGAGCAGATGCTGGAGCTCGGCGAGCACTGCTCGATGACCGAACGGCGCGCCGATGACGCGACCCGAGACGTGGAGGACTGGCTCAAGTGCGAGTTCATGTCCGACAAGCTCGGCGAGGTGTTCGACGGTACCATCGCCTCGGTGACCGGCTTCGGCATCTTCGTGCGCCTCGACGACTTCTATGTCGAAGGCCTGGTGCACGTCACCTCGCTGCCCTCCGACTACTACCACTACGAGCCGGAGAAGCATCGTCTCAAGGGGGAGCGCAGCGGCATGAGCTACCGGCTGGGTGACGGCGTCACCGTGCAGGTGGCCCGTGTCGACCTCGACGACCGCAAGATCGATTTCGCTCTGGCCGACGACAAGCCGCGGCCCAAGCGTACGCCGCGCCGCCGCCGCGCCGTGGATGACGCGCCCGACATGGGGCGCGCCCGGGCCGGGGGCAGGGCGCCCAAGGCCGAGTCCGGCGCCCAGGCCAAGGCCAAGACGGGGGAGGGTGATGCCAAGAAGCGTGGCGGCCGTCGCCGTCGCTCGCGTCGCTGAGCCCGTTTCGATGTGACCGCAAGGGGCGTCGCGGCCTGCCGCCGTCGGCGCCTCTGCCCGTTTTACCCCCAGGATGAATGAGATGAAGCAGAAGCGACCCCGCCGCGCCTCCGGCGCGGCCCCGGCCACCCCCGGCGGCCTCGAGGCCGTGTTCGGCGTGCACGCGGTGCGCGCTCTGCTCGAGCGGGGCGAGACGCCCCGCGAGCTCTGGGTGCAGGAGGGCAGCGCCGGGGGGCGTCTGGCGGAGCTGGTGGAGGAGGCGCGTCGCCGCGGTGCCAGAGTGCAGCGGCGCCCCCGGGACGAGCTCGAGCGGTTGGCTCAGGGGGCGGTCCATCAGGGGGTCGTCGCCTTTGCCGCGCCGCTCGCCTTCGCCGGCGAGGCGGAGCTGTGGTTCCGCCTCGAGGCCTGGTCCCAGGAGGCGCCGCCGCTGCTGCTGGTGCTCGACGGCATCACGGACGTGCACAACTTCGGCGCCTGCCTGCGCAGCGCCGATGCCGCCGGGGTGCACGGCGTGATCGTGCCCAAGGACAAGGCCGCGCCGCTCAATGCCACGGTACGCAAGGTGGCCTGCGGGGCCGCCGAGAGCGTGCCGGTCTACCAGGTCACCAATCTGGCCCGGGCCCTGGCACGACTCAAGGCGCTGGGCGTCTGGATCACCGGCACCGCCGGGGAGGCCGAGGTCCTGGTTCATGACGCCGACCTTGCCGGCCCCGCTGCCCTGGTGATGGGCGCCGAGGGCAAGGGCATGCGCCGCCTCACCCGAGAGGCCTGCGACCAGCTGGTCAAGCTGCCCATGGCGGGCAGCGTGTCGAGTCTGAACGTCTCGGTGGCCACCGGCATCTGCCTCTTCGAGGCGGTGCGCCAGCGGGCCGCACGACCGTCGACGACCGCCTAGCGTTCGGGGCAACGGCTTCCGCGTCTCCTGTCCAGGGGGCATCAACGACAGCGCCTGCCGAACGGCAGGCGCTGTCCTGTCGGCGGTAGCGCTTCGCTCAGCTGTCCGAGGTCTCGGCTGCTGCGGCCTTCGCCCGGGCGCCGCGGGGCGTCTCGGGAGCGTCGAGGAAGGCCTCCAGGGAGTCATCCATGGCGTCAAGCCAGCGGGTATGGTGGGGCGGTGCCTGGGTGCCGGTCATCAGCGAGCGGTAGGACTTGTCACGGAAGGTCATGATGTCCTGGTGCTTGTGCTTCTCCCACTCGAGGAAGGTCTGGTTGACCCCTTCGATATCGAAGCTCGGGTAGTCGGTGGCCTCGATCAATCCCGCCACATAGTCGCCCTGGAAGCGGATCATCGCCTCGTCGTCTTCCAGCGCCTCCTCGCGCTCGCGCCAGGCGCGGCTGTCGGCGCTCATGGCGTCGCGGTCGGGCAGGGCGATGCGGCCAAGAATCACGTCGCGCACGTACCAGGCCTGGGCGTCGAACATGTTGAAGGTGTACCACTGATCCTGCATGCCCAGGTAGAAGAGCTTGGGGTTGGCCTCCCAGACCACGCCCCGGTAGAGACCCAGCGGCCACAGGCGGTTGTTGGTCTGCAGGCGCAGCGACTCCGGCAGGAAGGGGAAGTGGTGCAGGTAGCCGGTACAGAGAATGATGGCGTCGACCTGCTTGCTGCTGCCGTCGGCGAAGTAGGCGGTGTTGCCGTCGACCCGCTGCAGCAGCGGCTTCTCTTCCCAGTTCTCGGGCCAGTCGAAGCCCATGGGGCGGGTGCGGTAGCAGGTGGTAATGCTGCGCACGCCGTACTTGTAGCACTGGGAGCCGATATCCTCGGCGGAGTAGCTGCTGCCCACCAGCAGCACGCTCTTGCCGCGGAATTCCAGGGCGTCGCGGAAGTCGTGAGCGTGGAGGATGCGGCCGTTGAAGGTGTCGAAGCCTTCGAACTCGGGCACGTTGGGCGTGGAGAAGTGGCCCGAGGCCACCACCACCTGGTCGAACTCCTTGCTCTCCACCACGTCGCGCTCATGATCGTGCACGGTGACCAGGAAGGTGCCGTCCGCTTCCCGATACTCCACGTGGCGGACCGGGCAGTTGAAGCGGATGTACTGGCGCACCCCCGCCTTCTCGACGCGGCCCTTGATGTAGTCCCAGAGCACGGCGCGGGGCGGATAGGAGGCGATCGGCTGGCCGAAATGCTCCTCGAAGGTGTAGTCGGCGAACTCCAGGCACTCCTTGGGGCCGTTGGACCACAGGTAGCGATACATGCTGCTGTGAACGGGTTCGCCATTGGCGTCCAGGCCGGTGCGCCAGGTGTAGTTCCACTGGCCTCCCCAGTCGCTCTGCTTCTCGTAGCAGACCAGTTCGACGGGGTCTGCCCCTTTCTCGAAGGCGGACTGAAAGGCTCGCAGCTGTGCCAGGCCGCTGGGGCCGGCGCCGATGATGGCAACGCGCTGAGTCATGAGTGGCTCCGTGGGTGATGTTCCGCCGGCGCCTCCCGGGGGAGGGCGCCGGCGGGCATCGGGGTGTCAGATGGCTATGGATGCTCCCGGTCCGCCCTGAGGCGGTAACGCAAGCAGCCTGATCCGACCTTGGGCCGGTGATCTGTCACCCCGGGAGGGGTGGCGCCGGGATGGAGAGGGGCGCGGGTCGTGCTGGGAGGCTGCCTGCCGCTGAGCCCGGCGTCGTCGACCGGGCGCGTGGAGGTGGGAGCGGCGGCGAGCCG
>PUOM01000094.1 GCA_003552795.1 Halomonas sp.
AACAGGCGCCGAGGTCGCCCCTGAGGGGTCAGACCCCGGCGGCGTCGAATCCGCTCGCAAGGCGCACCATGACGGGCTTCGTGACTTGGCCGGGGTCTGACCCCTCAGGGTCCCAGTGAGTGTTTCGCCTCAGCCGACCTTTAAAGGCAACGCCTGCGCGACAAGAAGGCCCACTTCCACGACATCGAATGACAAGAGCCGCTGATACGCCATGCCAGACACCCGTCCTCCCGCCATCCTGCTGATGGGACCCACTGCCGCCGGCAAGACCGATCTGGCCATCGCGCTCCACGAGCGCCTGGGCTGCGAGCTGATCAGCGTCGATGCCACCATGGTCTATCGCGGCTTGGACATCGGCAGCGCCAAGCCCAGCCCCGATGAGCTGGCTCGTGCTCCCCATCGGCTGATCGATATCCGCGACCCCACCGAGCCCTATTCGGCGGCGGAGTTTCGCGCGGATGCCCTTGACGAGATGCGACAGATCAGCGCAGCCGGCGGGGTGCCGCTGCTGGTGGGCGGCACCATGATGTATTACAAGCGGCTGCTGCAGGGCGTGGCCAACCTGCCCGGCTCGGATCCGGCGGTGCGCGCCGAGCTGGAGGCCGAGGCCGAGGCGCGGGGCCTGGCCGCGCTGCACGAGGCGCTCGCCCGGGTCGATCCCGCCTCGGCGGCGCGTATTCACCCCAACGACCCCCAGCGGCTGATGCGGGCCCTGGAGGTCCACCGGCTCAGCGGTCGGACGCTCAGCGAGCTGTGGGCCGAGCAGCGTCCGGAAACCTTTCCCTGGCGTACGCTGTCGATAGGGCTTGCCCCGGCGAATCGTGCCGTACTGCATGAGCGCATCGCCAGGCGCTTCGATGCCATGCTGGCAGGAGGTTTCCTCGACGAGGTGGAGTCCCTGCGCGCACGCGGCGATCTCTCGCCGGACCTGCCCGCCATGAAGAGCGTCGGCTATCGCCAGGCCTGGGCCTACCTCGACGGCGAGGGAGATCTCGAGGCCCTGCGCCATCGCGGCATCGCCGCCACTCGCCAGCTGGCCAAACGCCAGCTGACCTGGATGCGCAGCTGGGAAGGGCTCGAATGGGTCGACAGCCTGGGCCCCGATCCGCTCGTCGAGGTGCTGAAACTCGTGCGCGATTTCGGCGCTTAGCGTAAGATACGCCATTCACAAGCCGGGTGGTCGGGGCCCAGGCGGCGCCGGCAATGCCAGTGAGGCAATAGCAGCACATCACGATACAACATCAACCCCAGAGACAATGTCAGGGAGAGCAACATGTCCAAAGGGCAGTCCCTTCAAGATCCGTACCTCAACATCCTGCGCAAGGAGCGCATCCCGGTATCGATTTTCCTGGTCAACGGCATCAAGCTGCAGGGCCAGATCGAATCCTTCGACCAGTTTGTCATCCTGCTGCGCAACACCGTGAGTCAGATGGTCTACAAGCACGCCATTTCCACCGTGGTGCCGTCACGCAATGTGCGTCTTCCGGCCCAGGACCCTGCCGCGCCGCAGGACGGCCAGTGAGGTAGTGATTGTTTTTCGAACGCCCCGACGCCGGTGAAACGGCCGTCCTTGTCCATGTGGACTTCCAGGACGAACAGAAGCGTGAGGATGCGGGTGAGTTTCTGGAACTCGTTCGCTCGGCCGGCGCCGTGCCAGCCACCCTGTTGACCGGCAGCCGCCAGCGGCCGGATCCGCGCACCTTCGTGGGTTCCGGCAAGCTGGAGGAGCTGCTCGAGGCGAAAGCGGTGCACGGTGCCGAGCTGGTGATCTTCAATCACGCCCTGAGCCCCTCTCAGGAGCGCAATCTCGAGCGTGATCTCAAGTGCCGGGTGCTCGATCGTACCGGCCTGATCCTCGATATCTTCGCCCAGCGGGCGCGTACCCATGAGGGCAAGCTGCAGGTCGAACTCGCTCAGCTGGAGTACATGTCGACCCGCCTGGTGCGCGGCTGGACCCACCTGGAGCGACAGAAGGGCGGCATCGGCCTGCGCGGTCCCGGTGAGACCCAGCTGGAGACCGACCGTCGCCTGCTGCGGGCGCGGATCAAGGCGATCCACAAGCGGCTCGACAAGGTGCGCAGCCAGCGTGAGCAGAATCGTCGCTCCCGGGCCCGGGCCGAGATTCCCAGCGTCTCGCTGGTGGGCTATACCAACGCCGGCAAGTCAACGCTGTTCAACGCCCTGACCTCCTCCGAGGTCTATGCGGCCGATCAGCTCTTCGCTACCCTCGACCCGACGCTGCGGCGCCTTGAGGTCGAGGATGTGGGCCCGGTGGTGCTGGCCGATACGGTGGGTTTCATCCGCCACCTGCCCCACAAGCTGGTGGAGGCGTTTCGCGCCACCCTGCAGGAGGCCGCCGAGGCGTCCCTGCTGGTGCACGTGATCGACGCCGCCGACCCGGATCGCGAGCTCAACGTGCAGCAGGTCGAGCTGGTGCTCGACGAGATCGGTGCCCTCGAGGTGCCGACGCTCAAGGTGATGAACAAGATCGACCTGCTCGACAGCGCGCCGCGCATCGAACGCGACGGCGACGGACGGCCCGAGGCGGTGTGGCTCTCGGCGCAGCAGGGCAAGGGGCTGGATCTGCTGGCCCAGGCCCTGGCCGAGCGGCTGGCAGACGATGTTCTCGACTTCTCCCTCAGCCTGGTGCCGGAGCAGGGCCGACTGCGTGCCGCTCTCCACGAGCTGGGAGCGGTGCGCGAAGAGGTCTTCGAAGAACAGGGCGGCATCCGTCTGCAGGTGCGCCTGCCGCGGCGCGACTTCCTGCAGCTGATGTCGCGACTCGGCGAGCGTGCCGATGACTATCTTCCCGAGGCCCTGAGTGATCGCGAGGCCTGGGAGGAACGGGGGACAGGCGAGTGACAGGCGGCTGACAATAATGATGACACGGACGACGGGCGTCACTCCGCTCAGCGGAGGGGCGCCGACAGGATCGCAACCGAAGTCTCGGCCGGCTTGCCGGCAGGGGCAGCAACGCATAGTGGAGAAGACCTATGGCCTGGAATGAGCCTGGTGGTGGCAACCAGCACGACCCCTGGAGTGGTGGTGGCCGTGGCGGCAAGGGGGGCGGCAATGGCGGCGGCGGCGGTGGTAACCGCGGCGGCAACCAGGGCCCTCCCGATCTCGATGAGGCCCTGAAGAAATTTCAGGACAAGCTCAATGGCATGCTCGGCGGCCGCGGCGGCAAGGGCGGTGGCAAGGGCGGCAAGGGTGGCGGCGGCAAGCCGCGCAACACCTTCGCTCTGCCTGGCCTGCTGATCGTGGTGGCGCTGGCGATCTGGGCGGCCACCGGCTTCTATCTGGTCGACCAGTCCGAGCGCGGCGTGGTGCTGCGCTTCGGCAAGTTCCAGGAAGTGGTCAGTCCCGGCCTGCACTGGAACCCGCCGCTGATCGACGACGTGCGCATGGTCAACGTGACCCGCGTGCGCTCGCTGACCCAGACCCAGGCGATGCTGACCCGCGACGAGAACATCGTCGAGGTCGAGATCTCGGCCCAGTATCAGGTCGCCGATCCCCGCGACTTCGTGCTCAACGTGCGCAATCCGCAGCTCTCCATCGAGAACGCGCTGGACAGTGCGCTGCGTCACGTGGTCGGCGGCACCGACATGATCGATATCCTGACCTCCGGTCGTGAGATTCTCGGCAGCTCGGTGCGCAGCCGCCTGCAGTCCTACCTGGACAGCTACGGCACCGGCATCAGCCTGCAGACCATCAACATCGAGTCCACCTCGGCGCCCTCGCCGGTCATCGACGCCTTCGATGACGTGATCCGGGCCCGTGAGGATCGCCAGCGCACCATCAACCAGGGCATGGCCTACGCCAACGCCATCATCCCCGAAGCCCAGGGTCAGGCGCAGCGCCTGGTCGAGCAGGGCCAGGGCTATCGCGAGTCCGTGGTGGCCGAGGCCCGTGGTCAGGCCAACCGCTTCAGCGCGCTGCTGACCCAGTACCAGAACTCGCCGGCCATCATGCGTGAGCGTCTCTACCTGGATACCATCTCCGAGGTCTTCGGCAGCACGCCGATGGTGATGATCGACGTCGCCGACGACAGCCCGCTGATGTATCTGCCGATTGACCAGATGGGTCAAGGTGGCAGCGGTACGTCCTCCGGCGAACGCCTGGGCGAGCAGGGCGAGCTCGATCCGCGAGTCCTGGAGCGCCTGCGCTCCGGTCAGACCGGCACGGGCTCCAGCAGCAACAGTGGAATCCGCAGGGAGGGCCGCTAAATGATCAATAATCGTTCCCTGCTCATTGTCGGCGGCCTGGCCGCCGCGGCCTGGCTGGCCAGCAACAGCCTCTACGTGGTCGACGAGACCGAGCGTGCCGTCAAGCTGCGCTTCGGTGAGGTCATCGAGGAAAACATTCAGCCGGGCCTTCATCTGAAGGTGCCGATCACCCAGACGGTGCGCAAGTTCGACACCCGGGTGCTGACCCTGGATACCGATACCAGCCGCTACCTGACCCTCGAGCAGAAGGCGGTGATCGTGGACTCTTACGTCAAGTGGCAGGTGGTCAACCCCACCCGCTACTACGAGGCCACCGCCGGTGACGAGATGATGGCGATTCGCCTGATTCAGCCGCGGGTCGACGAGAGTCTGCGTAACGAGTTCGGTCGTCTGGATCTGCAGCAGATCATCGCCGAGCGCCGCGATGACCTGATGACCGGCCCGACCCAGGACCTCGATGCCCTGCTGCGCGACGAGCTGGGCGTGGCGATCCGCGACGTCCGCGTCAAGCGGATCGATCTGCCCGACGACGTCTCCGCGGCGGTCTTCGAGCGCATGCGCTCCGAGCGTGAGCGTGAGGCCCGCGAGTGGCGCGCCCAGGGTGAGGAAGAGGCCGAGCGGATTCGCGCCAACGCCGATCGTCGCCGTCAGGTGCTGCTGGCTCAGGCCACCGAGCGCTCCGAGACCCTGCGCGGTGAGGGTGATGCCGAGGCCGCGGCGATCTTCTCCGACGCCTACTCGGTGGATCAGGAGTTCTTCACCTTCTGGCGCAGCCTGAACGCCTATCGCGACAGCTTCGAGGGCGACGGCAACATGCTGGTGGTGGACCCCTCCAGCGACTTCTTCCGCTACCTGAAGAGCGCCTCGCCCTCCAACGGGGAGTGAGTGCGACCTGCGCCGGGGTTCATCCCCGGCGCAAACATGGTAGACTCCTGCAACCGGGCGTGGCCCGGTTTTTTTGTGGCCGTCTATCGCGGGCCCTGTCACTCGCCGGGGTCTCGGCGAGCGTCTGACTTATGGCCCTTTCACTGCCTTGCAGGATGATTCACATGACCATCGCTGACCGCTGGCTGCTGCCCGACGGCATGGACGAGGTGCTGCCGCCTCAGGCAAGCCGCATGGAGGAGCTGCGCCGTGCGCTGCTCGATCTCTACCATCGCTGGGGCTACGACCAGGTGATGCCCCCCACCGCGGAGTTTCTCGACTCCCTGCTCACCGGCACCGGCTCCGACCTGGCGCTGCAGACCTTCAAGCTCACCGACCAGCTCACCGGACGCATGATGGGCGTCAGCGCCGACGTCACCCCTCAGGTGGCGCGCATGGACGCCCACTCGCTGAAGCGCCAGGGGCCGGTGCGGCTCTGCTACTGTACCAATGTGCTGCGCGCCACCGCCGACCAGCATCAGGGCGGTCGCAGCCCGGTGCAGGTGGGGGTGGAGCTGTTCGGCCACGCCGGCCTGGAAGCGGATCTGGAGATCCTTCATCTGGCGCTCGCCTCGCTCTCCGCGGCCGGTGCCGGGGAGGTTCATCTGGCGCTGGGGCATATCGGTATCTACCGCAGCCTGGTGGAGGCCGCCGGCCTTGCCGGCGACGCCGAGCGCGCGCTCTTCGAGGCCCTGGAGCTGAAGAGCCCCGGCGAGATCGCTGCCCGGGTGAGCGAGAGCGTCGAGGATCCGGCCCTGGCCGAGATGTTCCTGGCGCTGGGCCGTCTGCACGGCGGCGCCGAGGTCCTCGAGGAGGCCCGCGAGGCGTTCGCCGAGGCCCCGGCCGCGGTGGGCGCGGCCCTGGCGCAGCTGCGCGCCCTGCATCAGGGCGTGCTGGCCAGCCACCCGGAGGTGGCGCCCTACTTCGACCTGGGCGAGCTGCGCGGCTATGCCTACCATACCGGCATGATGTTCGCCGCCTATGTGCCCGGCTACGGTCAGGCGCTGGCCAAGGGCGGCCGCTATGACGATACCGGTCGCGCCTTCGGGCGCGCACGGCCGGCCACCGGATTCTCCATGGACCTCAAGCTGCTGTCGGGGCTGACCCCTTCCCAGCCCGCCTGCGACGGCATCTGGGCGCCGGCGGAGGGCGAGGGCCTGATGGATGCCGTGGTGGCCCTGCGCGAGACGGGGGAGCGGGTGGTGCAGGCGCTGCCGGGGCAGCGCACCGGGCCGGTCGAGCATCGCTGCGACCGCGAGCTGGTATTCACCGATGGCCAGTGGCAGGTCGTGGCACTGTAGACTGGGTTAAACCTTGGGCGCGACGGCCAGCCGGCGCGCGGCAACGAGAGATGAGAGCAATGGGCAAGAACGTAGTGGTACTGGGCACCCAGTGGGGTGACGAGGGCAAGGGCAAGGTCGTCGACCTGCTGACCGAATCCGCCGCCGCCGTGGTGCGCTTTCAGGGCGGGCACAACGCCGGCCACACCCTGGTGATCGACGGCGAGAAGACCGTCCTGCACCTGATTCCCTCCGGCATCCTGCGCGAGGACAAGACCTGCGTGATCGGTAACGGCGTGGTGCTCTCCCCCGAGGCGCTGATCAAGGAGATCCGCGAGCTCGAGGCCAAGGGCGTGCCGGTGCGCGAGCGCCTGCGTCTGTCACCCGCCTGCCCGCTGATCCTGCCCTACCATGTGCGCCTGGACCAGGCCCGCGAGAAGGCCCGCGGCGTGGCCAAGATCGGCACCACCGGTCGTGGCATCGGCCCGGCCTACGAGGACAAGGTCGCCCGCCGCGGCCTGCGCCTGGGCGACATGCAGCATCGCGAGCGCTTCGCCTCCAAGCTCGGCGAGGTGCTCGACTACCACAACTTCGTGCTGGCCAACTATCACGGCGAGGCGCCGGTGGACTTCCAGCAGGTGCTGGACGAGGCCATGCAGATGGCCGAAGAGCTGCGCCCCATGGTCTGCGACACCGTGGGCCTGGTCCACGACTACCGCAAGGCGGGCGAGAATATCCTCTTCGAGGGCGCCCAGGGCTCGCTGCTGGACATCGACCACGGCACCTATCCCTTCGTGACCAGCTCCAACACCACCGCCGGCGGTACTGCCACCGGTTCCGGCGTCGGTCCGCTCTATCTGGACTACGTGCTGGGCATCACCAAGGCCTACACCACCCGGGTGGGCTCCGGCCCGTTCCCCACCGAGCTGTTCGATGACCACGGCCGCCACCTGGCCGAGCGCGGCCACGAGTTCGGCGCCACCACCGGCCGCCCGCGCCGCTGCGGCTGGTTCGACGCCGTGGCCCTGCGCCACGCCGTGCAGGTCAACTCGGTGTCGGGCATCTGCCTGACCAAGCTCGACGTCCTCGACGGACTGGAGAACATCCGCGTCTGCGTCGGCTACCGCAGCAAGGATGGCGAAGTGCTGGACACCCCGGTGGACTCCGAGGGCTATGAAGCCATCGAGCCCCTCTACGAGGACCTGCCGGGCTGGAGCGAGTCGACCCTGGGGGCCCAGCGCGTCGAGGACCTGCCGGCCAACGCCCGCGGCTATATCCGCTACCTGGAGGAGAAGGTCGGCGTCAGCATCGACATCATCTCCACCGGCCCGGATCGCAACGAGACCATCGTGCTGCGTAACCCCTTCGAGGGCTGAGCGACGCCGCTCTCCGGCCAGCGTGTGGCCGGAAGGCAGGCAGCCAACGGAAGGCCCCGCGCAAGCGGGGCCTTCCGCGTCAGTAGTCGATGCCGCGGCGCGCCTGTACCCCCGAGTTGAAGGCGTGGCGCACCTCCTGCATCTCGGTGACGGTGTCGGCCATGGCGAGCAGCTCGCGGTGGGCGCTGCGCCCGGTGACGATCACGCTCTGCTCCGGCGGGCGGTTCTCGAGGGCGCGCTTCACCGTCTCGATATCCAGGTAGCCGAACTTGAGCATGTAGGTGATCTCGTCGAGCACGACCAGATAGACCTCGGGGTCGGCCAGCATGCGCTCGGCCTCGGCCCACACCTCGCGGCAGGCGGCGGTATCCGACTCGCGGTTCTGGGTATCCCAGGTGAAGCCGGTGGCCATGATGGCGACCTCGAGGTTGGCATCCTCGACCAGCCGCTCGCGCTCACCGCATTCCCACAGCCCCTTGATGAACTGCACCACGCCCACCCGGTAGCCGTAGCCCAGGGCGCGGGTCACGGTGCCCCAGGCGGCGGTGGTCTTGCCCTTGCCGTTGCCGGTGAAGACCAGCAGCAGGCCGCGCTGCTCGGTGGCGGCGGCGACCTTCTCGTCGACGTGGGCCTTGAGTTTCTGCATCGACTGCTGGTGGCGGGTATCGCGATCGCTCATCTTGGGTCCATTTCTGTATAGGGTTTGTCGAACACGGAGTCTACGCGAGACGCGCGGCGGCGTCAGCTGCCGCTCATCTGCCCCGGCGCACTCGGGCCTCAATGCGCGCGAGGAAGACCCCCATGATGCGCTCATAGAGGGCGCGGCCCAGCACCGCATCCTCGATGCCGGCGTCGACGTTGGGGTTGTCGTTGACCTCGATCACCACCACCCGCTCGCCGGCCTGCTTGAGGTCCACGCCATAGAAGCCGTCGCCGATCAGCCGGCAGGCCCTGAGCGCCGCCTTGATCACCGCCGGCGGCACCTCGGCCGGGTCGTGGGTGGAGAAGCCGCCGCTCTTCACCCGGGCGCCGGAATGGTCATAGATCTGCCAGTGGCCCCGGGCCATGAAGTAGCGGCTGGCGAACAGCACCCGGCCGTCCAGCACGCCGATGCGCCAGTCGTACTCGGTGGGCAGCCACTCCTGGAGCAGCAGCAGGGCGGAGTCGCGAAAGAGGTGGGCGGACTCGCGCTCCAGCTGAGCGAGATCCGCGACCTTGACCACCCCTCGGGAGAAGGCGCCGTCCGGCACCTTGAGCACCAGCGGGAAGGCGAGGTGGCCGAGTCGCTCGGCCAGGTGGCGCCGGTCGCCGCGCTGCAGTAACACTCCCTCCGGCGCGGGCACGCCGCGGGCCCGCAGCAGGGCGTGCAGGTAGACCTTGTTGGTGCAGCGCAGGATATCCTGGGGCGAATCGATCACCACCAGCCCTTCGTGTTCGGCCCGCCGCGCCATGCGATAGGTGTGGTGGTCCAGCGAGGTGGTCTCGCGGATGAAGAGGGCGTCGAACTCCGCCAGCCGCCCGGCATCGCGGCGGGTGATCAGGGAAACATCGATGCCTAGCTTGCGCCCGGCACGGATAAAGGCCTTGAGGGCGCCGCGGTTGCTGGGCGGCATTGCCTCCTTCGGGTCGACCAGGATGGCCAGGTCGAAGCGGTAGCGGCGTCGCGTCTTGGGGGTGCGCCACACCTGACGGGAGTGGCGGTTCAGGGCGCTGGCGAAGAGGTCCTGCTCGTCGGCGGTCAGGTCGCTCAGGCGCAGCGGCCGTAGCCTGGCCAGCCGCCAGAGGTCATGGCGGCGCACCAGTTTCGCCTCCAGCAGCGGGCAGGGCAGGCGTTCGAAGAGCCTGCGGGCCAGCCGCGCCAGTGCCGGCTCCCGGCACTCGCCGAACAGCACGCGCAGGGTCAGGGTGTCGCCGGGCAGGGCGCCGTCCCGGGCCAGCTCGCCGAGCAGCGGCGCCAGAGTGTCCAGCTGCAGGTCGATCAGCGCCTTGCGGGAGAGCTCGTTGAGGGTCTCCACCGTGGGCAGCACCCGCTGGCCGCGGGCCTGGGCCAGCAGCGAGACATAGTAGCCGCTGTCCAGGTAGTCGAGTTCGCCGCAGAGGTTGAGGACATGGGTGGTGAGGTCCTGTTCCTCGCTCGCCCGGTGGCGGCGATCCTGAGCCAGGAAGTCGGCGGCGCTGATCAGGTCTTCGGAGGGGTAGTAGGGCCGCCAGTCATCGAGGCGGTCGACGACGATTCGCAAGGGACACATGGGGCTTTCCGGAGCATAAGGAGAGGGGAGTGCGCTGAGCATGGGGTAAGGCGGGCCGGCGGACAATCGGCCGTCACGGTGAAAAGATTTCATGATCACGACCGGTGACTTTGCCCGGTAGGCTGAGCAGAATCATCGCCATCGACCTCAGGAGCCCTCCATGAACATCCGCCTGCGTCCGGCCACCTCCCACGACCTGGACGCCCTCTATCGCCTGGAGCAGATCGCCTTCACGGGCGATCGCTTCTCTCGCCGCCAGCTCTGGCACCTGCTCAATCGTGCCCACGCCGAGACCTGGGTCGTGGAGGCCGCGGCGGCCGAGGCGGCGGGGCCCGGACGCCTGCTGGGCTACGGTACCCTGCTGTTTCGCCAGGGCAGTCGCCGCGTCCGGCTCTACTCCTTCTGCGTGCACCCCGAGGCCCGCGGTGGCGGCCTGGGGCGCCGGCTGCTCGAGGCCCTGGAGGCGTGCGCCGAGGCGCGCGGGAGCGAGTGGCTGAGCCTGGAGGTGCGCGCCGACAACCGCGTGGCCCTGCGCCTCTATCGGCGCATGGGGTTTCGCCTCGAGCGCTGGCTGCCGGCGTACTACGAGGACGGCTGCGCCGCCTGGCAGATGGTCAAGGGGCTCGAGCCGGGCGCGATGGCCCGCGCGGGCTGATAGAATGCCCGGCGTCTTCCATCACTACTCAGGAGCCGTCATGCCCTCCTTCGATATCGTCTCGGAGTTCGACAAGCACGAAGCCAGCAACGCCGTGGATCAGGCCAATCGCGAGGTGCAGTCTCGCTTCGACTTCAAGGGCGTCACCGCCAGCTTCGAGCTCAACGGCGAGAACGTCGCCCTCGAAGCCGAGGTGGACTTCCAGCTCAAGCAGATGCTCGATGTGCTGCGCAACAAGCTGATTGCCCGCGGCATCGATGCGCGCTGCATGGACGTCCAGGAGCCGGTGCTCTCAGGCGTGCGCGCCCGCCAGGAGGTGACCCTCAAGCAGGGCCTCGACCAGAAGGAGGCCAAGGACATCGTCAAGCGCATCAAGGATAGCAAGCTCAAGGTCCAGGCCCAGATCCAGGGCGAGAAGGTGCGCGTCACCGGCAAGAAGCGCGACGACCTCCAGGCGGTGATGGCGCTGCTGCGCGGCGAGCAGGGCCCCGACCTGCCGCTGCAGTTCGACAACTTCCGCGAGTGAGTCCCGGGGCGCCGGCCCACTCGCGGCTCGGTGCCAGCCGAGTGGGCCGGCGCCATCATAGCCCCCCTGCCTGCTCGCCATAGGAGATCGCGATTGGCGCGCCGGGGGCGACTGCGCTTCAATAAGGGTACCGCGACGCAGGGGGTGCCCAATGTCCTCGATTCGACGCCTGTTCTTTCTCGCCATCGCCTGGGTCAGTTTCGGCCTGGGGACCATCGGCGTCTTCGTGCCGCTGATGCCCACCACCTGCTTCATGCTGCTGGCGGTATGGGCCGCCTCCAAGGGCTCGCCGCGCTTCGCCCTGTGGATCCGCGAGCACCCGCGCTTCGGGCCCACCGTGGTGGCCTGGGAGGGTGAGCGCGCCATTCCCCGCCACGCCAAGTGGCTGGCCGCCGGCATGCTGGCCTTCTCCATGCTGGTGCTGGCGTTCACCGTCAGCCAGCTGTGGCTCAAGCTCTCCCTGATCGGCGGGCTGACCCTGCTGGGGCTGTGGATCATCACCCGCCCCGAGCCGGCCCTGGCCGGCTGAGACCAGCGCCGTCGATGGCAGAGGCGCAAGCGCTTTGAGCTCGGAGGGGCGAGCGCCGTACAATGGATGTCATTTCCGACAGGAGCATCCCGAATGTCCGACCCCCAGGCGACCCATCTCAGCGACTATCGTCCCCCTGCCCATCGCGTCACCCGCACCGAGCTGACCTTCGACCTGGACCCCGCCGCCACTCGCGTCAAGGCCCGCCTGCACCTGGAGCGCCACCCGGAGCGCGAGTCCGGCGAGCCGCTGCAGCTTCACGGTGAGGGGCTCGAC
>PUOM01000315.1 GCA_003552795.1 Halomonas sp.
GTGGGCGGCAGGAACTTGGTGAGCAGGTTGAAGACCGTGGTCTTGCCGGCCCCGTTGGGACCGATAAGGGCGTGGATGTGCCCCTCCTGAACCTGCAGGTTGACATCGTCCACAGCGATAAAGCCGCGGAATTGCTTGGTCAACCCCCGAGTCTCCAGAATGAAGTCCTGGGTCATGTGACGTCCTCTCAGGATCGCCGGGGCGATCCGCCGTTGGTGCTGTTGTCGTTGTTGTGTGCCGTTGTCGTTGTTCTGGCCATATCGGCATCGGACTGGCCGGAAGACCTGCTGCGAGGCGCTTCGGCACTTTACGTTAACGTAAGCTAGAGGACTCGAGACGACACGGCAATAGCCCGATGGGCATGACTCGACCAATGGCGTAGGGCCTGAATTTTCAGTAGTTTGCAAACAAACTCTGCTGAACTGGTAGCCCCTTGATGCACATGGACTTTCACAAACAGGCCTTGCGGCCTGGTACCCGGGCCGCCTGCCGCGCCCGCAAGGGGCCGGTGATGCGGGTTATCGTTTCCGCCTTCATCGGCGTCATCCGCGAACAACGCCGCAGACACCGCAGCGCTGCGGGCGTTACCGTGCCGCCGAGAGACGCTCTGCGACGCCTCGCACACAGCAAGAAGCCCCCGCAGGCAGTGCCTGCGGGGGCTTCTCATCGGCGGCAAGCCGGCTCTTGCCAGACCTTTCGCTACTCGTCGAGAAACGAACGCAGCGGCTCGGAACGGCTGGGGTGGCGCAGCTTGCGCAGCGCCTTGGCCTCTATCTGGCGAATCCGCTCGCGGGTGACGTCGAACTGCTTGCCGACCTCCTCGAGGGTGTGATCGGTGTTCATGTCGATACCGAAGCGCATGCGCAGCACCTTGGCCTCGCGGGCGGTGAGGCCGCCCAGCACGTTGCGGGTGGCCTCGATCAGCCCTTCACCGGTGGCGGAGTCGATGGGCAGGATCATGGTGCCATCCTCGATGAAGTCGCCCAGGTGCGAGTCGTCGTCGTCACCGATGGGCGTCTCCATGGAGATCGGCTCCTTGGCGATCTTGAGCACCTTGCGCACCTTCTCCTCGGGCATCTCGAGACGCTCGCCGAGCTCCTCCGGAGTGGGCTCGCGGCCCATCTCCTGAAGCATCTGCCGGGAGACCCGGTTGAGCTTGTTGATGGTCTCGATCATGTGCACCGGGATACGGATGGTGCGCGCCTGGTCGGCGATGGAGCGGGTGATCGCCTGGCGAATCCACCAGGTGGCGTAGGTGGAGAACTTGTAGCCGCGGCGATATTCGAACTTGTCCACCGCCTTCATCAGGCCGATGTTGCCCTCCTGAATCAGGTCCAGGAACTGGAGGCCGCGGTTGGTGTACTTCTTGGCAATGGAAATCACCAGACGCAGGTTGGCCTCGACCATCTCCTTCTTGGCGCGGCGCGCCTTGGCCTCGCCGATGGAAAGGCGGCGATTGACCTCCTTGATCTCCTGCACCGGCAGGCGAACCATCTCCTCCTCGAAGGCGATCTTGCGCTGAGCGCGCTGGATATCCAGGCGCAGCGGCTCGAGGCGGTCGGCGTACTTGGGGAACTCCTTGCCGAAGGCATCGAGCCAGCCGGCGTCCGACTCGCTGCCCGGGAAGGCCTTGATAAAGGTCTTGCGCGGAATGCGGGCCTTCTTGACACACAGCTGCATCACCGCCTTTTCCTGGCCGCGCACCTGCTCGACGCTGATGCGCACCTGGTTCACCAGGCGCTCGAAGTGCTTGGGTACCAGCTTGATCGGCGAGAAGAGCTCGGCCAGACGCGCCAGCTCTTCTTGAGCCTCGCGGGAGCCGCGACCGTGGGCCTCGATGGCGGCCTGGGCGGCGGCGTTCTGCTCGCGGATCTGCTCGAAGCGGGCGCGGGCCTCCTCGGGATCGGGGCCACCGGTGCTCTCCTCCTCGGCGTCGCCGTCCTCGCCATCCTCGTCGTCATCGCTCTCCTGGTGGGGCTCCTCTTCGGGAACCTCCGCCTCGGCCACGCCGGGAATGCCCTCGTCGGGGTCGATGAAGCCGGAGAAGAGATCGGAGAGGCGGCCCGGGACTTCCTCGTCCTGGGTGGCATCGTAGGCCTGGAGAATGGAGTCGACGGCACCGGGCAGATAGGCCAGCGCGGACATCACCTCGCGGGTGCCCTCCTCGATGCGCTTGGCGATCTCGATCTCGCCCTCGCGGGTCAGCAGCTCCACGGTCCCCATCTCGCGCATGTACATGCGCACCGGATCGGTGGTGCGGCCCACGTCGCTCTCCACCGCGGCCAGGGCCGCCACGGCCTCCTCGGCAGCAGACTCGTCGGTGGAGTGATCCGCCATCATCAGGGTGTCTTCATCGGGAGCTTCCTCGACGACGCTGATACCCATGTCGTTGATCATGCCGATGATATCTTCCACCTGATCGGGATCGGCGATATCCTCGGGTAGATGGTCGTTGACCTCGGCATAGGTCAGGTAGCCCTGTTCCTTGCCGCGCGCGATCAACTCCTTCAGACGTGACTGCTGCTGCGCATTTCCAGCCATAGAAACCCTATCTCGACGAAGAAGAATGA
>PUOM01000251.1 GCA_003552795.1 Halomonas sp.
CCCCGGCCACGGCCGCGACCAGTGCCCCGGCGAAGGCGGAGCCGGTGATCACCGCCCCGCCCAGCCCCGCCAGCATCGCCGCCAGCGCCCCCACCGAGGCGCCGCCGGAGAGCCCCAGCACGTAGGGGTCGGCCAGGGGGTTGCGCAGCAGCACCTGCATCAGCGCCCCGGCTACGGCGAGCAGGCCGCCCACGGCGAAGGCCGAGAGCGAGCGCGGCACGCGCAGGTCGAGGATCAGGGTGCGCGCCAGGGGACTCCCCTCGCCGCGAGCGACCGCCCATGCGTCGGAGAGCGACAGGGCGGCGCTGCCCACCGTGACCGAGAGCAGCAGCGCCGCCAGCCCCAGCAGGGCCAGCGCGACCAGCGGCGACCACAGCGAGCATCGGGGGGTGGCCATGCCGGCCTCAGCGCTTGTCGCGGGCATGGTCGAGCTGCTCGCAGAACAGGCGGCTGCCTTCCAGCAGTCGCGGCGTGGGACGCTGAATCAGCGACGGCGGCACGAAGTAGAGGTTGTCGCGCTCGATGGCGGTCAGGCTCGGGTACTGCTCCCAGTGGGTCAGCCAGTCGCGGTTCTCCTCGCCCATGCCGCCGGCGAGTATCGCCTCGGGGTCGGCGGCCAGCACCGACTCGTCGTCGATGCGCGGCACCAGCCGCGACAGCTCGCCGAAGACGTTGACGCCGCCGCACATCGACACCACCTGGCCGATCAGGTGCTCGTCGTTGATGGTCATCAGCGGCTCGTCCCACACCTGGTAGAAGACCGAGACCGGCTCGGCGTCGGCGTAGCGCTCGGCCAGCGCCGCCATGCCGTCGCGGAACTCGGCGGCGATACGGTCTCCCTCATCGCGGGTGTCGGCCAGCCGCGCCAGGCGCTCGATGGCGCTGGACACGCCAGCGAAGTCCCGCGGTTCGATGTAGAACACCGGCATGCCCAGCGCCTCGAGGGTCTCGAGCTGCTCGGGCGGGTTGCCGGTCATCCAGCCGATCACCAGGTCGGGGGACAGCGTCACCAGGGCTTCCAGGTCCATGCGAGTATGGCTGCCCACCGACGGGACCTCTTGCGCCTCGGGCGGGTAGTCGCTGTAGGCCACCACCGCCACCACCTTCTCCCCTGCCCCGGCGGCAAAGACCAGCTCCGTGGCGCCGGGGGAGAGCGCGGCGATGCGCTCGGCGGGCTGCTCGAGGCATACTTCCCGGTCGCGGTCGTCGATGGCGCAGAGCGCACCGGCATGGGCAGCATCGGCCCCCAGCCCCAGCAGGGCCAGGAGCGAAGCGCAGCAAGCGATTGCGGGGCCATCGGCCCCGCATTTCTGGCCGCTAGTAGCCAAAGTGAACGCTCATAACGGCCGACCGGCCGGCGTTGATATAGTCAAACGGTGTGGACTCGAACGTCACAGAGTCAAGGTCTGACCCCTGAGCGGTAACGACTTCCTTGTCGAGTACGTTATCAACCGTCAATCGGACTGACCACATTGGCGCGACATCCCATCCCGCACGCAGGTTGAGGGTGCCATAGCCGGGTAAACGCTCGGCGTTGGCGGCATCGTTGTAGCGATGGTTCTGAGCGACCCAGGAACCGCCCAGCGACCAGTCGCCCAGTTCGCGGTCTAGATCAAGACGCAGGCTCTGGCTGGCACGGCGAGGCAGCCGGTTACCGGAAGACCGATCTTCGGGATCGGTATAGGTCAGTGCCGCCTGCAGAGTCCAGTCTTGGACCTCGGCACCAGCAGACAACTCGGCGCCGCGAATGCGGGCCTTATCGACATTGAAGGCAGAGAACCGGCCGCCCTGCGACGTTGAAGCAATCAGGTCATCGATATCGGTCTGGAAGGCCGCCAGGTCCCAGAAAAGGGTTCGATATTGTCCACGGACTCCCAACTCGAACGTCTCGGATGTCTCGGCGTTCAAATCAGGATTGCCGAAATCCGGGAAATACAGCTGGTTGAATGTAGGTGCATTGAAGGCGGTTCCGACACTGGCCCGCAGCGTATGGTGGCGGTCGAGATCGTAACCCAGCGCCAAGCTGCCGGTGACCTCCTCACCGAAGGCCTCGTTATCGTCGTAGCGCAGGCTGGCCTGGACGGACACGGGGGCGAAATCAAGCAGGCCCTGGGCGAAGATGGCGGCATTGTCGCGACTTGTCTCATCGTAGGCGGTAGTGCTTTCAACGCGGTCTTCGCTGTACTCGGCACCCGCCACCAGTTCGTGGATGCCAAAGCCGAGGTTGTTTTCCCAGCGTGCCGTCCGGGTCTGGGTATCGAAGACGGAAAAACCGAGCGCATCGAGCGTGTCGCTCTCATCCCGTGACTCGCTCAGGGTCAAACGGCTGCGCCAGGCTTCGCTGACGGGAATCTCGCCGTAGACGCCAGCGACCTGCTGGACGAAATCGGTCTCACCGCCATCGAATTCGGTATTGCCCCGGGCGCGCAGCGCCAGCACGCCCACCTCGGAGTCATTGTCGAAGGTATGGGAGAGCCTGACCAGGCCCGAGGTATTGTCGTAACCCTTGTCGTCACCGTCCCGGCGTACCGGCTGCCCATCGGTCTCGAAGCGGCTGCCGGCAATATAG
>PUOM01000110.1 GCA_003552795.1 Halomonas sp.
ACGCGCCCGCCGGCAGTGACCAGCTGGCCGTCCTGATCGGCAGTGCCGGCATGGAAGACCTTGCAGCCGGTGGCCTCGGCGTCCTCGATGCCCTCGATGGGGTCGCCCTTGCGGTAGCTGCCGGGGTAGCCGCCGGCGGCCAGCACCACGCCCACCGCAGCGCGGGGATCCCAGTCGCAGGTCTTGCCGGCGAGCTTGCCGGTGGCCCCGGCCAGGCAGAGCTCGGCGAGGTCGGACTGCAGGCGCAGCAGGATCGGCTGGGTCTCCGGGTCGCCGAAGCGGCAGTTGTACTCGATCACCCTGGGATGGCCCTCGGCGTCGATCATCAGGCCGGCGTAGAGGAAGCCGGTGTAGGGGTGCCCCTCGGCGGCCATGCCCTGAACCGTGGGCAGGATCACTCTTTCCATGATGCGGTCGTGGACCGCATCGGTGACCACCGGCGCCGGCGAATAGGCGCCCATGCCCCCGGTGTTGGGGCCGCTGTCGCCCTCGCCCACCCGCTTGTGATCCTGGCTGGTGGCCATGGGCAGCACGGTCTCGCCGTCCACCATGACGATGAAGCTGGCTTCCTCGCCGTCGAGAAACTCCTCGATCACCACCCGCGCGCCGGCATTGCCGAAGGCGTTGGCCTCCAGCATGTCGCGCACCGCCGACTCGGCCTCGGCCTGGGTCATGGCCACGATCACGCCCTTGCCGGCGGCCAGGCCGTCGGCCTTGATCACGATGGGGGCGCCCTTCTCGGCGAGGTACGCAAGCGCCGGCGCGACCTCGGTGAAGGTGCGGTAGTCGGCGCTGGGAATGGCGTGGCGGGCCAGGAAGTCCTTGGTGAAGGACTTGGAGCCCTCGAGCTGGGCGGCGCCGGCCGTGGGGCCGAAGATTGCCAGGCCGGCATCGCGAAAGCGATCCACCACGCCGGCCACCAGCGGCGCCTCGGGGCCGACGATGGTCAGATCGATGCCCTCGTCGCTGGCAAAGGCCAGCAGGCCATCGAGGTCATCCGCGGCGATAGCGACGTTGGCCAGGCCGGTCTCCCGGGCGGTGCCGGCATTGCCGGGTGCCACGAAGACCTGGGCGACCAGGGGCGACTGAGCGGCCTTCCAGGCCAGGGCATGTTCGCGGCCACCGCCGCCGATGATCAACACCTTCATCCGTTCCACCTGCATTCTGCGAATCGAAAGCTCGACGAGCCGTAACGAGGCGGCATTATGTCAGAAACCACCGGGCCGCGCCCGGGGCTCACTTCGTCTCGTCGTCGTCCTTGGCATCATCCTTGCTGCCGGCCTGGCCGATGGTCTTCTGCCAGAACTTCATGTTCTCCTCGGTCAGCTCACGCATCAGCTCGATGGGGGTATGGCGCATGGCCTGCTGCCACTGGTCCTGCACGCGTTTCTGCTGCTCCAGCATCAGCTGGGTGCCCTGCTCCAGATAGCGGGCCAGAGGCAACGGCTGGGCCATGTCGTAGACGCGGATGAACTGCGCCAGCAGGTCATTGGAAAACACCTCGGCATCGCCGTCGGCCTGCTCCTGCTCGATGATGATCGACAGCAGGATGGTGCGGGTCAGGTCTTCGCCGCTCTTGGCGTCCTCGACCCGGAACGCTACCTCGTCGAGAATCAGCTTGCGCAGATCCTCGAGGGTCACATAGCGGCTCTGTTCGGTATCATAGAGCCTGCGGTTGGCATACTTGCGAATCACGCGCACGGCGCTTGCTCCTTGATCGATGTGGGGGAGACACACCCCCGTGAGACCATTGTGCACCGCGACACCATCCATGCAAGGCCATGCACGACATTGCCGCCAACGCGAGGCTCTGATGAACCTGATCCTGCTTGCTCCGGAGGATATCGAGAACCGCCGTCTGGCCAGGGTGACGGATCCGCGCCGCCTGCGCCATCTGCGCGAGGTGCATCGCGCAGCGCCGGGAGATCGCCTGACGCTGGGCGTGATGGGCAGCGGCATCGGCCAGGGCGAACTGCTCACGCTTCACGACCATGAGGCCACCTTCGCCCTGGAAGCGCTCGACCAACCGCCACCTCCCGCACTGCCGGTGCACCTGGTGCTGGCCCTGCCGCGGCCGCGCATGCTGGCGAGAAGCCTGGAGCATGCCACCGCGCTGGGGGTGAAGTCGATGACCCTGCTGCACACTCGCCGGGTGGAAAAGAGCTACTGGCAGTCGCCGGAGCTTGCCGCGGAGAAGATCCATCAGCACCTGGTGCTGGGACTCGAGCAGGCCCGTGACACTCGGCTGCCGACGGTCACCCTGGAGAAGGGCTTCCGCCCCTTTGTGGAGGACCGCCTGCCCGGACTGCTCGAAGGCCGGCGCGGCCTGCTGGCCCATCCGGGCATGGCGACTGCCTGCCCGCGGGGAGTCGATACCCCCACACTGCTGCTGGTGGGGCCGGAAGGAGGCTTCATCCCCTGGGAAGTGGAAAGACTGCTCGAGGCGGGCTGCGAGGGCATCCACCTGGGGCCGCGGATCCTGCGCGTGGAGACCGCCGTAACCGCCCTGCTGGCCAGGCTGTTCTGAGCCCCCTGACGCAGCGGATTCAGCCGTCGTGGCCCTCGCCCATCTCGTCCGGCTCATGCTCGCGCAGCGGTGACTCCTCGCTGCAGTCAGGGCGCTGCAGGAAGGTCTCGCGCACGTCCAGCAGCCCCAGGTGGGAGAGAGTACGCCGCCCCAGAAGCAGCGGATAGTTCATCTCCTCGCGGTCGCGCAGGCTGAACTGCTCCTCGTAGAGGGTATCGCCCAGGCAGACCTTCATCAGCACCACCGGGCGCTCGTCGCTCCCCCCGGCCCCCCGCACGCGCAGATCGCGATAGAGGGGCAGCTCGAGCTTCTCGGTAAAGGCCTCCCCGCTGGCGGTGTCCTCAAGCTTGAGCCGAAAGCGCACCCACTCCTCGCCCTCACGCTCGAAGGTCTCGATCTCCCGGGCGTCCAGCGACGAGGTAAGGGCGCCGCTGTCCAGCTTGGCCTTGACCGCCACGCCCCAGGGTTCGATGGTGGCACGCTCCACCCAGCCGAACACCTTGTCGGCCAGCGCCGCCGGAGCCCCCAGCAGGAGCCCCGCCAACAGCATCAGGGGAATCACCGCTCGCGTCATCTCATCACTCCAGAACGTGTCCCCGTGCCCCTTCCGGGCAGGGGGATCAGCGGGTCAGTCGCTCCAGCAGCCGCAGGGTCGCGAAGCCGTCCGGCGCGGTACCGATCGACTGCTGGTAGGCGCGCAGGCCGCGGCGCGTGTTGGGCCCCATGATGCCATCCGCGGTTCCCACTTCGAAGCCACGGGCGTTGAGCGCCTGCTGCATCTCGCGCACCTGGTCGCGGCTGAGCGGCTGCTCATCCCGAGGCCAGCCCTCTCGAGTCCCTTCGCGCCCGGCAATCTCGTCGGCCAGGGTGCCCACCGCCAGGGCATAGCTGGTGGCATTGTTGTAGCGCAGGATCGCCCGATAGTTGGGCCCCACCAGGAAGGCCGGCCCGCGGGCGCCCGCCGGCACCAGCACCGAGGCCGCCTCGAAGTCGGGGAGCGAGCCGCCGCCGACCGGACGCACCCCCTGCCCCGCCCACGCCTCCGCGCTGCGCCGGGTGGCGAGCTCCGCCTGGGCGTAGTCGAAGTCATCCGGAAGCGTGACCTCCACGCCCCAGGGCTCACCGCCGCGCCATCCGGCCCGAGCCAGGTAGTTGGCGGTGGAGGCCATGACGTCGGGAATGCTGCCCCAGATATCGCGGCGGCCGTCGCCATCGCCATCCACGGCGTAGGCTTCGAAGCTCGAGGGAATGAACTGGGTGTGGCCCATGGCGCCGGCCCAGGAGCCGATCATGCGCTCCGGAGCGATATCGCCGGCTTCGATGATGCGCAGGGCGGCGAGCAGCTCGCCCCGGGCGAAATCGCTGCGGCGACCGTCAAAGGCCAGGGTCGCCAGTGCCTCCAGGGTGGAGAAGCTGCCGAAGTTGCCGCCGTAGTTGCTCTCGATGCCCCAGATCGCCACGATCACCTCGGCGGGCACTGCGTAGCGCTGCTCCATGCGACGCGCGGTGTCGCGATGCTCGGCCAGCTTGTCGCGCCCCTGGGTCACGCGCTGAGCGGAGACGGCGCTGTCGAGGTACTCCCAGATGGGGCGCACGAACTCCGGCTGGGAGCGGTCGAGCTCGATCACCCGCGGCCGATAGCGTACGCCATCCAGGGCGTTGGCCAGGGTCGCTTCGGAGATCCCCTCACGACGGGCCTCGCGGCGGAACTGCGCCAGCCAGGCGTCGAAATCGGCGGGTGGCGCCGACTCCTGCTCCGCGGTGTTGTCGCCCGCCGCGGACGCCGTCCGGCTCGGTTCACTGTCGGTCTCATCCGCCGCCAGGACATCCCGGGCGGGGCCACTCTGACAGCCGGCCATCAGGCCCAGCAGCAGGGCCAGGGTCAGGGTCCGTTTCATCACGCTTGCGCACTCCGTGGCGAGGTTCAGAGGGGATGGTTCAGGGCGATCATCGCCCAGAACAGGCGACACCGCCAGCCCCTACCCGCCGGCGAGGCGCCAGATGACCAGCCCGTGGCAGGCCATCACCACCACCGTCAGCAGGGTACGCAGCGACTGGTACCAATCGGGCAGCAGCTCGCGGCTCGCCTTTCCACACTCCTGCAGGCGAATCAGCAGGAAGCCGGCCACCAGCACCCAGGCCCCGGTCACCGGATGCAGCAGCAGCGCCGGCCAGGCAATCAGGCTCGGCGCCATGCTCAGGGCCATCCTGGCCCGGAAGCCGTCGCTGTCGTCCGGCTCCAGGGACATCGCCACCCCCCACTGCACCCCACCGAGGAAGGAGAGGATCACCGCGCTATAGTAGAGAAAGGCCGGAATGGCGATGAACTGCCAGGCCAGGGGGGCCAGCCAGCTCGCTCCTGCCAGGGCCAGAAACGGAATCAGGCCTGCAAGACCCAGGCCCCAGGGCAGTCGGGGACGACAAGCAGCAGTCATGGTGTCTCCTGTCCGGGTTTGGAAAGGCGTGCGGGCGTCGAGGACGGGCGCGGAAAGCGCTCGGGATCCACCCGCCAGGGGCGATGGCGATCGGCGCCGGGCGGCAACGCCGCGATCTCGGGCAGCCAGTGCGCGACATAGTCCCCCTCGGGGTCATAGCGCTCGGCCTGCCACAGAACGTCGAAGCGATGCCCGCGGGGGTCACGTCCGACCCCGGCCACATAGCGCCAGTTGCCCCAGTTGCTGGCCGCATCATAGTCGAGCAGGGCGTGCTCGAACCAGGCCGCCCCCATGCGCCAGTCGCCGCCGAGCTCATGGACCAGATAGCTGGCCACGTTCTGGCGGGCCCGGTTGGAGAGCCATCCCGTGGACGCCAGCTCACGCATGGCCGCGTCGACGAAGGGCACCCCGGTCTCCCCCTCGCACCAGGTCCGGAAGGCCGCGTCGGCCCGGGGGAGGCGGCGTGCGCCGAACAGCGCCGCCCCTTCCTGGCGTGCCGCCCAGTGAAAATAGTCGCGCCACAGCAGCTCGAAGATGACCCAGTAGCTGGAGTCGCTGGCGCCATGACGGGCTTCCCAGGCTCGCACCGCGCCGTGTATCTGACGTGCCGACAGGCAGCCGTGGGCCAGCCAGGCCGAAAGCCGGGTCGAGAAGTCCGGGCCCAGCAGGCCGTTACGGGTCTGCTTGTAGCGGGCGACGGCGCCGCTCTGCCACAGGTAGTGATCCAGGCGCGCCAGCCCCTCGGCTTCGCCCCCGGTAAAGCGGAACTCGCCGCGACCATCCCTCGCCCAGCGGGCCGCGCGGCTGCACACCTTGTCCAGGGGCGGAAAGCCGCGAGCCGCCGAATCGGGCCAGGGCGGCAGGGTCACCGGCGCCGCAGAGGCCTCAGGCACGCTCCAGTCACGCTCGACCTTGCGCCGGAAGGCCGAGAAGCTGCCCGGCAGGGCCTCCACCGGCATCGGCAGTCTCGCCTCGTCGAGCAGCAGTCCAGCGTCGCACTGCCACAGCTCGACGCCCTCCTCCAGCCGTTCGGCCAGGCTCACCGAGGCACGGGACTCGTCCCAGCCCGCCTCGCGCCGCATGCGTATCTGACGGGCCCCGTGCCGTGCGGCGAGATCGGCCACTTCCGCCACCGGATCGCCAACCCGCACCAGCAGGTCGCTGCCGCGCTTGAGCAGCTCGCCGCGCAGGGCGATCAGGCTCTCCCACAGGAAGCGCAGCCGAGCCGGCCCGATGCGCGGCATATCGAGCCCGGGCAGCGGCGACAGCCAGGCATGGTCGAGCACATAGACGCAGAGCAGCTGCTCCGGCGGGGAGTCGAACTGGAACAGCGGATTGTCGGTCAGGCGCAGGTCGTGGCGCAGCCAGATGAGCGTCAGATTCATGAGGTGGCGCCTGTGCGGCGCGACTCGCGCCGGCAGCGCTCGCTGCAGAAACGGACCTCGTCCCAGCAGCGCGACCACTTGCGTCGCCAGGCAAAGGGTCGTTGGCAGTGGCCGCAGGGCTTGCTTGGCAGATGAGGTTTGCGATGCACGGTAAGGCCCCATAATCGTGGACAGGAGGTAATTATCGTACAATAAATGTATAACTTAAAGTCCTTGCCCCTTCCCCTCACGGCAGAAGGCCGCCCCGGGGCGGCCTTCGCGAGCGAGAACAGGCGATGCGCTCAGGAGGGATCGCTCTCCTTCGGCTCGCGCCGGGCGTTGGCCTCGGTCTCGCGACCGCTCTTCAGCTCGTGGGTGAGCGGGTCGTAGTTGGGGCGCAATTCATCCTTGACCGTGCCGCTCCACAGCTTGGAGCCGACGAAGTAGCCGGCCCGCCCGATCACGTGGGCGGCCACCGGCGCGGTCATCAGGATAAAGATGATGATGGCCACGGCACGCGCCGTGACGCCCACTTCGGCAAAGTGCATCGCCACCGCCAGCATGATCAGGATCACCCCGAGGGCCGCTGCCTTGGTGGTCGCATGCATGCGGGTCAGCAGGTCCGGCAGGCGCAGGATGCCCAGCGACGCCAGCAGCATCAGCAGAGCGCCGGCGATGATAAAGGTGCCCTTGATGAACTCAATCATCCCGCGGCCCTCCTCGTTCCAGGAAGCGGGCAAAACCGATGGCGGCCAGGAACCCCATCAGGGCGATGACGATGGCCGCATCGATGAAGCTCGAGACGTCGGACTGGATGGCGTAGACGCCTACCAGTCCCACCACGATGCTGGCGAACAGCTCCAGCGCCACCACCCGATCGGGCAGGCTCGGGCCGCGCACCACGCGCACGAAGCACAGGATCAGAGCGAGACTCATGATGACCTGGCTGATCAGAATCACGGTATCCATGCAGGCACCTCACGGCCAGGCTCAGCGAAACAGTTCCAGGGCACGGTATTCCATTTCCTTGAGGTTGTGGCGCAGCTCCTCCTCGTCGTCGAGGAACATGGCGTGGATGTAGAGCACCTTGCGGTCGTCGGAGACGTCCAGACTCAGGGTGCCGGGGGTCAGGGAGATCAGGTTGGCCACCATGGTGATCTCCAGCTCGGTGCGCGCCTCCAGCGGCATGGCGATCACCCCGGGCTTCATGTGCCAGGGCGGCGTCAGGATATCGAAGGCGACCTTGAGGTTGGCCAGCAGCAGCTCCTTGATGAAGAAGCCGATGAAGCGCAGGATCCGCGGGATCCGCGCCGGGTACCCCTGCAGGGACTCCACCTGGGGCTCGATCAGCACCAGGGCGATGTAGCCGAACACCAGGCCCACCATCAGATTGATGCCGGTGAAGTCCCCGCTCAGCACGACCCAGGCCAGGGCCAGCAGCAGGTTCCAGATGGCTCCGGTCATGGGGTTCCCTCCTCGCTTGCCGGCGCCTCGATCAGGGCCTCGCTGACGTCGACACCGCCGCCCATCACGGCATGGATATAGCCTTCGGGATGCATCAGCTGGTCGCCGATGAGGTTCATCACCAGCATCAGCGGCTCGGCGAAGACGCCGATCAGCAGCGACAGCGCCGCCAGGGCGCCTACCGGCAGGGTCATCAGCCACAGGCTGGGCTTGACCATGCGCCCGTCGTCGCCCACCACGGTCTCCTGCTCGGGCACCAGGTTATCCTCGGGCAGCGCCTTCCAGAATACCTCGTTCCAGATCTTGACCATGGAATAGAGGGTCATCAGTCCCACCGCCAGGGCAATGCCGGTGACCACGTAGGCCTCCGCCTCGATGCCGGCGCGCACGATCACGAACTTGGCGAAAAAGCCCGAGAGCGGCGGGATGCCGGCCAGGGAGAAGGCGGAGAGGAAGAAGGCCACGGCGAGCCAGGGGCGCTCCTTGTAGAGCCCACCCATCTTCTTGAGCTGGTAGGTGCCCTGCAGGCGGCGGGTGATGCCGCTGATCAGGAAGAGATTGGTCTTGACCACGATATTGTGCATCACCGCGAAGATGCCGCCGGCGATGGCCAGGGGCGTATAGAGCGCCAGCCCCAGGATCATGTAGCCGATCTGGCTGACGATATGGAAGGAGAGGATACGGCGGAACTCGAACTGGGCCGCCGCCCCCAGCACCCCGGTGACCATGGTCAGGGCAGCCCCCCAGATCAGCAGGTCCTGCGTGTAGTCCAGGGTGTCGTCGAACATCAGGGTGAAGACGCGGAACAGCGCGTAGACCCCCACCTTGGTGAGCAGGCCGGCGAACAGCGCCGACACCGCCACCGGGGGGGTGTGGTAGGAGGCCGGCAGCCAGAAGAAGAGCGGAAAGGCCGCCGCCTTGATGCCGAAGGCGACCATGAACATCACCGCCAGCACCTCCACCATGCCCTGGTGCTCCGCCTCGTGGAGGCGCAGGGCAATGTCGGCCATGTTGAGAGTGCCCACCATGCCATAGGTCAGGCCGATGGCGGTGAGGAAGATCACCGAGGCCAGCAGGTTGAGGGTCACGTACTTGATCGCCCCCTCCATCTGGGCCTTCTCGCCGCCGAGGATCAGCAGCGCGAAGGAGGCCACCAGCATCACCTCGAACCAGACGTAGAGGTTGAAGATGTCGCCGGTGAGAAAGGCCCCGGCCACCCCGGCCAGCAGCAGGTGCATCAGCGGGTAGTAGCCGAACTTCTCGTGGTCCGGCCCGGTGGAAGCCAGTGAATAGATGGCGATGACCATGCCGATCAGGGCAGTCATCACGATCATCACCGCGCTGAGCATGTCGGCCACCAGGGTGATGCCGTAGGGCGCCTCCCAGCCGCCCATCTGGATGGTCACATAGCCATCCTGATACACCGAGGTGAACAGCCACAGCGACACCACCAGCAGCCCAATGTTGCCGGCCACGGCGGTGAAGCGCTGCATGGGCCGCGAACGCCAGAAGAGCAGCGAAATGGCGCCGGACAGCAGCGGCAGGAGGACGGGAAGTGCAACTTCAGGCCTCACGTGTCGGTATCCTTCATCTTGTCCAGGTCATCGGCCTTGACGATCTCGTAGGCCCGGCGAATCAACACCACGGCGAAGGCCAGCACGCCGAAGGCGATCACGATGGCGGTCAGCACCACCGCCTGGGGCAGCGGGTCGGCCACCGCCCCCTCCGGGGCCAGCATGCCCTCGGGAATCAGAGGCGGCGCTCCGCGGGTCATCCCCGCCGAGGTGAAGATCAGCATGTTGGCGGCATTCGAGAGCAGCATCAGCCCGATCACCAGCTTGACGATGGAGCGACGCAGCATCAGGAAGATGGCGGCGGCATACATGATGCCGATGGCGATGGCCATCACGGGTTCCATAGGGCATCTCCTCTCCGATGGGCGGCGTTCTCAGGGCTCATCCTTGTCCACCTCCATCAGCGTCATCACCATGGTCAGCACCGAGCCGAGCACGGCCAGATAGACGCCGATATCGAAGATCAGCACCGTCGAGGCCTTGAAATCGATGACGGGCACCTCCCACCACTGGGCGGTGAGGAAGGCCTCGCCGACGAACCAGGCCGGCACCACCGAGATCATGCCCAGCAGCAGCCCCATGCCGATCAGATCGCGGGGGTCGAGCATGCGCAGCACCGCCTTGGTGGCGCTGACCCCGAAGGCGAACAGGTAGAGGATAAAGGCACCGGCGGCCACCAGGCCGGCAATGAAACCGCCGCCAGGCTCGTCATGGCCGCGCAGCAGCAGAAATATCGAGAACAGCAGCTGCAGCGGCATCAGCAGCCGCGCCGCCGTGTTGAGGATGATGGTACCGGACTTAACCATCGGCGTTCTCCTTGACCGGGGCGCTCTTCTTCGGCTTCTCCGGGGCGCGCAGCTTGAGCATGGCGAACACCCCGATGGCGGCCAGCGCCAGCACGAAGAGCTCGCCCAGAGTATCCAGCGAACGGTAGTCCACCAGGATCACGTTGACGATATTGCGCCCGTAGGCCAGCGGCGCGCTGTTGGCGATCATGTAATCGGAGATCGGCACGAACTGATCGATGCTCCAGGAGGTGAGCACCAGCAGCGTGACCAGCCCGCCCAGACTACCGGCCACGGCCACGTCGCGCACCCGCTCCAGGGGCGTGGAGAGACTCGAGAAGCGCGGCAGGCGGAACAGCACCAGCACCAGCAGGATGACCGTCAGGGTCTCCACCAGCAGCTGGGTGATGCCCAGGTCGGGGGCGCTGAACAGGATGAAGATCAGCGCGATGGAGAAGCCCATGATCCCCACCGAGACCACGGCGCCGAGCCGCGAGCGGGAGACGGCGGCGAACAGGGCGCCCATCACCATGGTGCCGACCAGCACGGCCTCGTGGAACTGCACGTCCAGGGCGATATGGAACTGGGGCGCATGACGCAGCAGCAGCGAGTTGCCCACCAGGGCGATCAGGGTGACGATCATCACCAGGATGTAGTTGCGCATATAGCCGTTCTGCAACACCCGGGTCTGCCACTCGGAGACCACCACCACGCCGTCCATGAAGGCGTCATAGCCGGCCTCGGGGCCCCGGGCGATCAGCGGATCGAGGCGCGCCAGGCGCGCCCGCACGCGATCCCAGCGCTGGAACAGCAGATAGCCCAGCGCCAGGCTCACCAGCGACATCAGCAGCGGCAGGTTGATGCCGTGCCACAGCGAGAGGCTGACCGCCACCGGCGCCCCCACCACCGCCGAGGCGGCGGCGGTCAACAGGCCGGTGCCGGCCAGCGCCGGCAGCAGGCCCAGCAGCAGCGAGAACACGGCCAGCACCGCCGGGCCCAGCAGCATGGAGGCGGGCGCCTCGTGGGCCACCCGCGGCGTCTGACGGCGCTGCCCGAAGAAGGGGCGCAGGGCGATGATCGCCGCCACGGTGATGGTCAGGATCGCCGCGCTGAAGGCCAGCAGCAGCACCAACCACCGCCAGGCGCTCGCCTCGAGCACCGACTCGAACATCAGCTCCTTGCCGATAAAGCCGAACAGCGGCGGCACCCCGGCAAGCGACAGTGCCGCCACCATGGCCACCGCGGCGGTGATCGGCATCAGCGGGCGCAGCCCGCCCATGGCGGTGACGTCCTTGGTGCCGGTCTCGTGATCGAGGATCCCGGCCACCATGAACAGTGCGCCCTTGTAGAGGGAGTGCGCCAGCAGGAAGGTGACAAAGGCGATCATCGCCCCCTCGGTGCCGATCCCCAGCAGCATGGTCAGGGTGCCCAGGGCCATCACCGTGGAGTAGGCCAGCAGCTTCTTGATGTTGGTGTGGCGAATGGCCAGGAAGGCGCCGGTGAACATGGTCAGCGCGCCCACCACCGAGAGCGTCACCGTCCACAGCTCGGTGCCTCCCAGACTCGGCTGCAGCCGCGCCAGCAGATAGATGCCCGCCTTGACCATGGTCGCCGAGTGCAGGTAGGCGGAGACCGGCGTGGGGGCGGCCATGGCGTTGGGCAGCCAGAAGTGGAAGGGGAACTGGGCCGACTTGGTGAAGGCGCCGAGCAGCAGGCAGATCAGCAGGGGCGTGTAGAGGTCGTGCTTGCGCAGCACATCGCCCATGGCGTTGAGCTCGGAGATCGACCAGCTCTCCCCGGCCACCCCCAGCATCACCAGGCCCGCCATCAGCGCCAGGCCGCCGGCCACG
>PUOM01000097.1 GCA_003552795.1 Halomonas sp.
GGCTTCGGCGCGCATGGAGCGTGGCGGCGACCAGTGGGGGTCCTTCACCTTGACGGTGGTGCGCGTCACCCCCACCGGAGTGGAAAAGCCGTCGCGGCCGACGCTGATCGGGTAGCTCTCCACCACGTCGGGAGCCGAATAGTAGTAGAGCCGCATCTCGGAGAGGTTGATCACGATGCCCTCGCGTTCCGCATCGGGCAGGATGTGGCGGTCGGGAATCGTCACCTCGGTGCCCGCGAAGGGCGCCCAGATGCTCACCTCCGGGTTGGCCATGCGGATCTCCTCATAGCCCACGTTGTGTTGGCGTGCGAGATCCACCAGGGTGTCGCCTTCCTGGACGGTGACGGTGTAGTTCTCGCCGATCACGCTGCCGGTGTCGGGCAGCGGGAAGTGGCCGCGGGGCCACTCGCGCTCCTCGGCGAGGGCGCCGGTGGCGAGCAGGGTGCCAAGGCCCAGCGCGATAGCGCAGCGGATGGCCCGCCTTGCCAGTGTCGTGGTGTTCATCGTTCTTCTCGGTCAAGAGGCGTCATACGGGGCACCGCCGGGGCGGCGCCGATCATTTGCGAAGGGCGGCCGGCCCTGCCGGCTGGGTGCCGCTGCCCGCGGAGGACAGGACACCTGCGGCTAGTATAGATGGCCCCGTGACCCGGTGGTACGCCTCTCTTCGCCCTCCCTGCGGGTCAGAGGCAGCGTGCCTGCTGCCCTAAAGATTCAGGCCGACAGGTCGATATCCACATGATGCCTGCGCCACGACAGCTGCCCGCTGACCTGGCGCGGGGTATATCGACCGACAACGCACGGAGCAATCATGGACTTGGCGACCATTATCGGAATGTTGGGGGCGATCGTCATGGTGACCGGAGCCGTGTCGCTCGGCGCCACGCCCATGGTGTTCCTGAACCCCATCAGCCTGCTGATCGTTGTCGGTGGCAGCCTGATGGTCGTGCTGTCCCAGCTGCGCTTCTCCGAGTGCCGCCTGGCGCTGCACGCGGCGTCCCGCGCCTTCAAGCACACCCTGCCGGATACCGCTTCGACGATCGAAGAGGTGGTCGAGATCTCCAAGCTGGCGCGCAAGCAGGGCCTGCTGGCGCTCGAGGGGTTTGAAACCAGCTCCCGCTATCTGCAGCAGGGCCTGCAGATGCTCGCCGACGGCTTTCCTCCGGAAACGGTCAAGGAGGTGCTCGACAAGGAGCGCCTGATGACCCTGGACCGCAATCAGGCCGGCGCCAGAGCCTTTACCCTGCTCAACGAGGTGGCGCCTGCCATGGGCATGATCGGTACCCTGATCGGCCTGGTGCAGATGCTGGCCAACATGGACGACCCCTCGTCCATCGGGCCGGCGATGGCGGTTGCCCTCCTGACCACCCTCTACGGGGTGCTGATCGCCAACGTCATTGCCAAGCCGATTGCCGAGAAGCTGGATGCGCGGATGCAGCAGCAGGCCAAGCTGCAGATTCTCTGGACCGATGCGCTGCTGGCGATCCAGGAGGGCAAGAACCCGCGCGTCGTCGAGCAGATGCTGCTGGCCTACCTGCCCGACGAGGTGCGTGATCGCCGCAAGATGCAGGATGAGAACGCGGCGGCCGGGGAGGGGGCGAATGAATAGGCCAAAGCGCAGAAGCGGTGTGATTCCGCCCTGGATGGTGACCTATGCCGACCTGATGTCGCTGCTGCTGTGCTTTTTCGTGCTGCTGCTCTCCTTTGCCGAAATTGACCTGCAGCGCTTCAAGCAGCTGGCGGGAGAGATGTCAGAGGCGTTCGGGGTGCAGCGTCAGGTGCCGGCCGAGACCATTCCCATGGGAACCAGTGCGGTGTTCGATCGCTTCTCGCCGGCCGAGCCGATGCCGACGCTGCGCGACGAGGTGCGTCAGAGCACCACGCAGGAGCGCCCGCGCCTGGACACCTTTCGGCAGGAGGCTCAGGAGCAGGTGGAGCGCAGGCTGGCGGAGCTGCACCTCAAGGTGGAGGAAGCGCTGCGCTCCGCCATCGATGAGGGGGGAGTGCGCGTCGAGCGCGACGGCGCCAATGTGCTGATCCGCATCGACGAGCAGGGCACCTTTCCCTCCGGCTCCGCTCAGGTCACCGGGGACTTCGCCGCGCTGCTGCAATCGCTCGGCGGCACGCTGTCGGAGATGCCGGGCGACATTGCCATCGATGGCCATACCGATGATGTGCCGATTCGCAGCTCGCGCTTCAGCAGCAACTGGGACCTCTCGGCGATGCGTTCGGCCACGGTGGCCAACGTGCTGCTGGACAGCTCGGATCTGCAGCCGGAGCGCCTGACGGTGATGGGGCACGCGGACACCCGGCCGCTGGCGTCCAACGACTCCGCGCAAGCCCGGGCGCGCAACCGTCGCGTGGAGATCACGCTGCAGCTCGGCGATGCCGTGGAGCGTGAGGTGCTGGGGGTCATGCCGCAGGTGGGGCGCCAGGGGTGAGCGTCATGGCGCGACTTTTCCAGCGTTGGCGGGCCCTGAGGGGTCAGACCCCGGCGGCGTTGAATCTGCTCGCAAGGCGCACCATGACGCGCTTCATGACTTGGCCGGGGTCTGACCCTGAGGCCTCCC
>PUOM01000213.1 GCA_003552795.1 Halomonas sp.
ACGTATTCCTCATACCCGCCCGGATACATCTTCCTCAGCCCCCGTCCGAGCGTCTGCTCCGGCAGGATGTTGCTCTTGGCCGCATAGGCTCTCAGCCCGACAATCGTGGTCACGTTCTTCACGTCCCAGCCTTCCTTCAGCACCATAACCGACACGATCGCCTTGTATTTGCTCTCTGCGCTGTCAATCTCGTTCGCCTCTTTTCGCAGCCTCTCCAGTTCCTCTTTCGCCTTGCCCGTCGTGGCCTCCGATATCTCACCGTTCTTCTTCGTATGGATCACCAGCACGGCATCTTTCAGGTCGGGATACCGGCTCTGCAGATACTCCGCCACCTCATCGCAGTTCTTTGTATCGTCGGTCATCACGAACATCACGGCCTTCTTGCCCTGTTTCTGATGCTCTTCGTAGGCTTTACGCCATTCGATCACCCCCAGGTCGATATAGTCCCCATACTTTTCCACATACCGCGAGCTCTGCTTCTCCACGAGTTTCGCACGGCTCGGGCCGTCAGGGAGGACCGGATGCTTGACCACGTTCTGGCTGATCGCCTCCACGAGCGGGTAATCCGCCACCGTCTGAACGAAGATAGCCCCGTTGTTATGCTTGGGCGTCGCCGTCACGTCCACCTGCAGGGCCAGCTCACCGCCTTTTTGCAGCAGCCGGTTATGGATGTCCTCGATCGACTGAAACCAGGCCAGTTTACTGTCATGCACATGATGCGCTTCATCGTTCAGCACCATCAGTTCGTCAATATCCCGCACGATCACGCTCAGGTCAACATCGGAGTCGGTCGTCTTGCCGGTCGGCTTTCGGCCCAGGAAATACTCCATCGTGTTCTCATCCTCCGGAGTCGGCGGCAGGTCGTTGCCCGAATACACACGGTGGATGTTGGTCAGGAAGATGTTCCCGGTCGCACTGGTCACGTTCACGTCGTCCTGACGGTGCAGGTTGAGCTGGAAGTCGTCCCGCCAGTTCTGGCCGCCGTATCCGTTGTAGGGCAGCACGGGGTCCTGGAAGAAGATACGCAGCCCCTGGAAGTCGTGATAGATACGGTCCAGCACGATGATATTGGGCGCGATGACCAGGAAGTTGCGTGAGAGGCCGCAGTCGGGGTCGTAGGTCTTGTTGAAGAAGCTCCAGGCCAGGGCGAGACTCAGCACCTTGGTCTTTCCGCTGCCGGTGGCCATCTTGACAACGAACCGCCGCCATGACTCATCGAACATCCCGGCCGCCACCTGGCCGCTGCTGTCGAACCGTATCAGGTCGAACTTGTCCTGAACGCCCGCTACTTCATACAGATAGACGATCGTCTCCATCGCCTCTCTCTGGGCGAAGTAATACCGGAACTCGTGCATTTCCCCGTCGGCCCCTTCCAGCATGTGGGTGCGTCCGAACCACCAGTTCAGCAGGCTCTTGCTTGTTTCCGTTGCACCGACGTAGCCTCCCTCCCTGAACTCTTTGACCCGCTTACGTATCTCGGCCACCAGCGGCGGCATGAGCTTATCCATCGTGGTATCGCGCATCGACTCGTCGGCGGGGAACCACCTCACGGTCGGATCAAGGACATCGAACGGGGACTCGGGAAAATCGGGATGCAGTGCCATGTGTTAGCTCCTGTGACTCTATGTTACGGATTGATTAAATTTCAAGAAATGTTCTCTAACTCACTGAGAAGCGCAGGGATATCGTGCTGGACGATTTCCCATAGGATATCTAAATCGACAGCATCGTATCCGTGAATCAGCCGATTGCGCAGTCCGATGATTTCGGGCCACGGTATTTGAGCGAATTTTCCCTGGGTTTCAGGGGTGATTTTAGCGGCGGCCTCGCCGATAATCTCAACCAGGCGGGTCAGGGCCAGCTCAAAGACTCTGTCTCTGTCCAGGTCCTCGCGCGTTTTTCCCTGAGCAAGCTCAATCGCTTCTTTGGAATATTCGCGCATATGTTTCAGACGGACTTTATCTTTCCGATGCGTCATAAAGCACCTCCGCTTCGTTTTGCACTTCGTTTCTGAAATCGCGGCTGATGAAGCCGGGCGTGTTCAGGTCAACCTTGCGCCCCAGTATTTCCGAAAGTTCGCTTTGCATACGGAAAAAATTCAGCCCCACCCGGGCATCCGGCTCAAATTCCACCAGGATATCAACATCACTGCCCTCGGTGAAATCATCGTGCAGCGCCGATCCGAAAAGCGCCAGTTTCCGTATCCGATGCTTCCGGCAGAATTCCTCCAGCCGGTCGCTGGAAATTTTGACATTGACCGCCATTTCATGTTCCTCCGTAAAATTCACGACAATTCATTGTTCCTACGGTTGAATATCCCCGCAGGGTATATTTAACGCTTTTTACCGTTTTCGATCTTTTTCGTCATCCTGTCAAAATCGCTTTCATACGTTTCAAGGCGTTTATTATTAAATTCAACATATTCCGATTCGGCCCGCTCTTTTGCCAGTTCGTGAGAAATTTTGCCGGCGTGATCCAGAATTTCCCGTTCGTTCAATTGCAGAAAACCGTGCAGTTTCCCGAGCCAGTCGTCCATGGTCATGGGGATGCGGCGTCTGGCTTGCCC
>PUOM01000196.1 GCA_003552795.1 Halomonas sp.
CGGGTCTGCAGCGCCTGCCACTCCGTCCAGGCCTGCTGCGATACGCTGGCCTGGATCTCCTGGCCCTTCTTGCCGGGCAGGGGCGGAAACGGCAGGGCCTCGAGCTCCTGCTGATACTTGCGACAGAAGACGGTCTGGCTCATCAATCAAACTCCTCGTAGAGGCTGGAAGCGGGCTCAGGGACCCGGCGGAACCTCCAGCGCAAAGGGCGCCAGGCTGGTCAGCAACGACTTTACCGGTGCCGCCAGGCCGATGGCAGCGGGGTTCTCGGGATCGTACCAGCAGCGGGCCTCACCCACTGCATCTAGGCACTCGACGCGCGCCGGCTGGGGGGTGATCTCCAGCCGGAAGTGGCTGAACACGTGAATAAAGGGAGCGCCGGCCGGCTCGATGGCGCTGCCCGGCGCATGGGTGTCGAGCCAGGCCTGCAGGTCGGTGTGATCGTCGAACTGCGGCAGACTCCAGAGCCCGCCCCACAGGCCGCTGGCCGGGCGCTGCTCGAGCAGCACCCGCCCTCGCGAGTCACGCAGCAGCAGCATGCGGGTCGCCCGGGTGGGCAGCGCCTTCTTCGGCTTCGACTCGGGGAAGCGTCGCTCCTCGCCGCGGGCATGAGCCAGGCAGACGTCGGCGAAGGGACAGCGCCCGCACTCGGGGGTGCCGCGCCGGCACAGGGTGGCGCCCAGGTCCATCATCGCCTGGGTGTAGTCGACCAGGCGCTCACGGGGCGTGTAGTGCTCGGCCAGGGCCCACAGCCGGCGCTCGACTGCCGGGCGTCCCGGCCACCCGCCCACGGCATGCAGGCGGGAGAGGCTGCGCTTGACGTTGCCATCGAGGATCACCGCCCGCTGCCCGCTGCTCTGGGCGATGATGGCCCCTGCGGTGGAACGGCCGATGCCGGGCAGCGCGGCCAGCGCCTCGAGCTCCATGGGGAAGGCACCGCCGTGCTCGGCGACGATCGCTCGGGCCGCCTTGTGCAGGTTGCGACCTCGCGCATAGTAGCCAAGGCCCGTCCACAGATGCAGCACCTCGTCCTGCTCTGCGTCTGCCAGAGCGGCAACATCAGGAAACCGAGCCATAAAGCGCTCGAAGTAGGGAATGACCGTGGCGACCTGGGTCTGCTGCAGCATGATCTCGGAGACCCACACCCGGTAGGGAGTGCGCTCCTGCTGCCAGGGCAGGTCGTGGCGGCCGTGAACATCGAACCAGGCCAGCAGGCGCCGCTGGAACTCGGCGGCGGGCAGGACGGGCGAGGGCAGCTCACTCATCGCGACTCCAAAAAAAGCGCCGACACGAAATGCCGGCGCAGGGACTGACTTTGCTCAATCGAGCAGACCACGCAGGGCGTCGCGAAGTTCCCGGCCCCCGCCTTCACCGAGCCGCTCGTCGAGGCGTTCCAGGGTGCCCTCCAGCCGGCCCTCCACTTCCTCTCCGGCTCGGCGGCTCAGCTCATCGCGCAGCGCCTCGCCGATGGCGGACTGGAAGGCCTGCTGGTCGAAGCGGCACCACTCGGTGCTGTCTCCCGAGAGACTCCCCTCGCAGCGCACCGGGAAAGGCACTCGTTCCAGGTGCGGATTGATCCGGCAGGCGGCGTCGGCGCTGTCGACCAGCCGCGCCGCGGCGCGCAGCTCGAAACGCTCGCTGATGAGGTCGAGCCAGCCCTCGCCACCCAGCTCGATGCCCGGAATGGTGACCAGCAGATCATCGCTGTTGAGGGTGCCGTCGCGGATCAAGAAAGTGGCCTCGGCACGCTCGAAGCGGGTATCGGGATGCCAGTCACGGCTGGTCTCGCGCCCCTCCAGCGCCGCGACCGCGGTGCACAGCTCGCGGGAGACATTGACGTCGAGGATGGCGCCATCGTCGATATGCACGGCAATGCGGCCATCCAGGTGGCGCTTGAGAGACGGCCAGGTGTTGCCCCGGGAGGTCAGCTCGCCGTCGGCAGAGAGGCGCCCGCGCAGCAGGGCCCCCTCATCGCCCAGGGCTTCGAGCAGTTCGTTGGTACGTACCCGCTCGATGCGAGGCTCAAGCTGCCAGCGGATCGGATCGCGGGTCAGGTCGAGCTCGCCTACGGCGGCCAGGCTGCCCTCGTAGAAGCCCGCCTCGAAGCGACTCAGGCGCTGGCGACCATCGCCCCCCTGCAGGGCCAGATCGACGTCGCGAAGCGCCAGCCCCGCCAGCTCCAGCCGGCCAAGGCCCAGCTCGCCGTTCAGACTCAATTCGGCGAGCCACTCGGCCGGCACCAGAATGCCGGGGTCGTCGGCATGGGCCCGGGCAATCCCGGGTATCCCCTCCGAGGAAGAGGCGTCGCCCTCGGGAGCGGCCGGCGGCAGGTAGGCATCCAGGTCGAGGCGGTTGCCCTTCAGGTCGAAGTCGAGCGCACGGCCGTCCAGACCGGCGGACAACCGTCCGGTGAAGGTGCTGTCGTCCAGCACCAGGGTCAGGCCGGCCAGCTCCAGCTGCGACAGGTCTCCTTCGAACGGGCTGGTCAGTTCCACTTCGGTCAGCGCCTCGGCATCGGCGGTCATCGGCAGGCGATCGAAGCGCTCCAGCCAGGGGC
>PUOM01000167.1 GCA_003552795.1 Halomonas sp.
CGGATGAAGCGCCGCACCAGGGCGTTCTTCAACCAGGGGATGCGGCATTCGGCCAGCCGTCCCACCAGCCGCGAGAGCAGGTGGTGGGGCAGGGGGTACTGGATCAGGGCAAAGAGCTTGGATAGCGACACTGACGGAAAATCTCTTCAGGGAGGGCGGTAAGTTATCAGCTTGAAGCTGGAAGAACGCCCGCTTTGCGGGCTTAAGCTGGAAGGCAGCATGAAACTTCCACCGCTTGGGTCAAGGTTTTTCTTCCAGCTTCAAGCTTATGGCTTCAAGCTCTTGGTCCAGCTTACGGCTTCTCGACCGGGGTATCATCGCGGTTGCCCCACTCCTTCCAGGAGCCGGGGTAGCCGCGGATCTTCTCGAAGCCCAGGGCGCGACCGACGAGCCAGGTGAAACCGCTGCGATGGTGGCTCTGACAGTGGGTGGCGATCTCCATGTCGGAGGTCAGGCCCAGCGCCTCGAGTTCGGTGACCAGCTCGGCGTAGTCGCGGATGCGCAGGCCGCGCTCGGGGTCCATGGCCCGTGTCCACTCCATGTTCACCGCGCCGGGAATATGGCCCAGCTGTCGGTTGTCACCCTTCTCGCCGCGGTACTCCTCGGGGGAGCGGGCATCCCAGATGGCGAAGCCCTTCTCGCCCAGGCGCTCCTGGATCTCGGTGCGGTCGATCAGCACCTCGGGATGCAGGATCTCGGCCTCGTAGTCGCTGGGCGTGGGGGCCGTGGCCTCCCGGGAGACCGCCAGGCCGTCCTGGCGCCAGGCGTGGATGCCGCCGTTGAGGTAGGAGTAGCGGGTGTGTCCGATCAGTTCGAGGGTCCAGAGCAGCCGGCCGGCCCAGCCACCGCCCTCGTCGTCGTAGGCCACCACGTGGGTATCCCGGGTGAGGCCCAGCTCGCTGAACAGCGCGGAGAGCTGTTCTGCCGTCGGCTCGAGGCAGGGAACCTCGCCCGTGCCGCGCATCAGACGCGCCTTGTCGAGAAAGAGGGCGCCGGGCACATGGCCCTCGGCGTAGCTATCGGCCTTGAGCGGCACGTCGATGATCAGCAGCGACGGCTCGTCCAGGTGCTCGGCGAGGCGCTCGGGCTCGATGATCAGCGGCAGCAGGTTGGCTTCGGAACTCATGGGGTTCTCCTTTGCATATTCGCCTGTTCTTATTCCAGCGAGTCGAGAATGCGGCGGTAGCTGGCAAAGCGTTCGGGGTGAATCTCCCCGCGTTCGAGCGCCGCCAGCAGCGCACAGCCGGGCTCCTGGCGGTGTCGGCAGTCGCGGAAGCGGCAGTGCCCGAGCAGGTCGCGGAACTCGATGAACCCCTCGGCGACCTGCTGCTCGTCGAGGTGGCCGAGGCCGAACTCGCGAATCCCCGGCGAGTCGATCAGCTCGGCCTGCTCGGCGCTGGGCAGGGTGTAGAGGCGCGCGGTGGTGGTGGTGTGGGTGCCCTTGCGGCTGTCCTTGGACAGGGCGCCGATGCGCAGCTCCTCGTCGGGGAGCAGCCGGTCGATCAGCGATGACTTGCCGACCCCGCTCTGGCCAACGAACACCGAGGTGCGCCCGGCCAGGCGAGCGTGAAGGGCGTCGAGGCCGTCCTCGCGCTCGGTGGTGGTGGTGACCACCGGATAGCCCAGCGCCGCGTAGCGGTGCAGCAGCGCCATCAGTTCACCGCCGCCGTCAGGCAGCAGGTCGACCTTGTTGAGCACCAGCACCGGGGCGATGCCGGTGGCCTCGGCGGCGACCAGGTAGCGGTCGATCAGGTTGGGATGCGGCTCGGGCTCCACGGCAAAGACGATCAGGATCTGGTCGATATTGGCGGCCACCGGCTTGAGCTGGCCGCGGGCGTCGGGGCGCTCCAGCACGCTGGTCCGCTCGCCGCGGGCCACCACGACCCCTTCCACGATGGCGCCTTCGGCATCCTGACGGCCGCGCCAGATCACCAGGTCACCGGTGACCAGGCCCTCGAGGTTGGCGCGCATATGGCAGCGCACCGCCGCGTCGTCTCCCTCCGGGCGCACGTCCAGCGTGCGGCCGAAGTGGGCAGTGACCCGACCGGGCTGCTCGGGACCATACTCGCCGGCGGCCAGCTTCTCGCTGTCCTTCGCGTCTTGCCGGGTGGCCCGGGCGGCCCGTTCGGCCTGGATCTTCTCGATGCGCCAGCGCTGCTGGCGGTTCAACTTGCGTTTGCTCATGGCGGCCCGAAGCTCGTTACAATGGAAGTTATTGTACTCACCCGAAGCGTCCGCTGTCGCGAACCGCGCGGCGCCGGGCAAGGAACTTACCCAAGGAATCTAAATGAGCCAGAGCAATGAACCCAAGGATCCGCGCCACAACCGCCTGGTATGGATCGACCTGGAGATGACCGGGCTCGACCCGAATCGTGAGCGGATCATCGAGGTGGCCACCCTGGTTACCGACGCCGATCTCAACGTCGTCGCCGAGGGGCCGGTGATCGCCGTCAAGCAGCCGGACAGCCTGCTCGACGCCATGGACGAGTGGTGCACGAAGACACACGGCGAGTCGGGCCTCACCGCCCGGGTCAAGGCGAGCGCCGTCGACACC
>PUOM01000090.1 GCA_003552795.1 Halomonas sp.
AGCGCCTGGAGGGCGTCGGCTATGCGGAGATCGCGCGACGCGGCGGCGGCATCCTCAGCACCGTGACCGCCACCCGCGAGGCCAGCGAGGAGGCGCTCTTCGCCGCCGCCCGGCCGCGCCTCGAGGCGCTGATCGCCGACGGCGTCACCACCGTGGAGATCAAGTCCGGCTACGGCCTGAGCGTGGCCGACGAGCTGAAGATGCTGCGGGTGGCGCGCCGTCTCGGCCAGGAGCTGCCGGTGCGCGTCATGACGACGCTGCTGGGGGCTCATGCGCTGCCGCCGGAGTTCAGAGGCGACAGCGACGGCTACATTCGTCTGGTGTGCGAGGAGATGATTCCGGCGGCCGCCGCCGAGGGACTGGCCGATGCGGTGGACGTCTTCTGCGAGACCATCGCCTTCTCGGTGGCCCAGTGCGAGCGGGTCTTCGACGCGGCCGAGGCGCACGGCCTGCCCATCAAGGCCCACGCCGAGCAGCTCTCCAACCTGGGCGGCAGCGCCATGGCCGCCCGCCATGGGGCGCTCTCCGCCGACCATATCGAGTACCTCGACGAGGCGGGCGTCGCCGCCTTGAAGCAGGCCGGCAGCGTCGCCGTGCTGCTGCCCGGCGCCTTCCATACCCTGCGCGAGACCCAGCTGCCGCCCATCGCGGCACTTCGCGAGGCCGGCGTGCCCATGGCGTTGGCCACCGACGCCAACCCGGGCAGCTCGCCGCTGTTCATGCCCACTCTGATGCTCAACCTGGCCTGCACCCTGTTTCGCCTGACGCCCCGGGAGGCCCTGGCCGGCATGACCGCCCACGGCGCCACGGCGCTCGGGTTCAAGGGAGAGGGTCGGATCCGGGAGGGCGCGACCGCCGATCTGTGCGTCTGGGATGTCGATACGCCGGCTGCCCTGGCCTATGCCGTCCAGCCCGGCCGCCTGCGCCAGCGCCTGTTTCAGGGAGAACTCACCCATGTCCGCTGAGGCTCCGCTGGATTACCCCGTCGACATGTCGCTCTGGCAGGGGCGCACCGACCCTGAGCCGTATAGCGAGCGCTGGCACCAGATGATCCAGGCGCTGACCGAGGACGCATCCCCCGGCTGCGCGCTTATCGGCTTCGCCTGCGATGCCGGCGTGGCGCGCAACCAGGGGCGCATCGGGGCGGCCGAGGGGCCCGCCGCACTGCGTCGCGCCCTGGCGCCGCTGGCCTGGTACCGCCGTGGCCCGGCCTATGATGCCGGTGACGTGCGCTGTGAAGGCGACGCCATGGAAGCCGCCCAGCAGGCGTTGGCCGATCGCCTTGCGCCGCTGCTCGATGCCGGACACCTGCCCATCGTGCTGGGCGGCGGCCATGAGGTCGCCTACGCCAGCTGGTCGGGGCTTGCTCGGCACCTGGTGACCCGTGGGGAGACAGCGCCCAGAATCGGCATCATCAACCTGGATGCCCATTTCGATCTGCGCGACCCGGCCCATGTCCGCACCTCCGGTACCCCCTTTGCGCAGATCGCCGACGACTGTGCGCAGCGCGGCTGGCCCTTCCGCTACGCCTGCCTGGGCGTCAGCCGGGCCGCCAACACCCGGGCGCTGTTCAACCGCGCTATGGAGCTGGGCGTGATGATGCGCGAGGACCGCGACTTTACGCCAGCCAACCTGGCCGCGATCGAACAGGACCTGGCGGACTTCGCGCGCGACTGCGACCACCTCTACCTGACCATCGATCTGGACGTGCTGCCTGCCGCCGAGGCTCCCGGGGTGAGTGCCCCTGCTGCCCGCGGCGTATCGCTCGCCCTGATCGAGCCGCTGATCGAGGGCATTCGAGACAGCGGCAAGCTGCGCCTGGCCGACCTGGCGGAGCTCAACCCCGGCCGCGATATCGACGGCCGCACCGCCAGGGTGGCCGCTCGCCTGGTGCACCTGCTGACCCTGAATGACCCAGAGCCGACGGCTCCTGACCCTAACAATCCACCGAGACTCCAGAGGCATGACGACATGACCCAGCGCGACCCCCGCCACGCCCCCTCCCGCCGGAACGCCGGCCGCAAGATCGCCGCCCCCACCGGCAGCGAACTCTCCTGCAAGAGCTGGCTCAGCGAAGCGCCGCTGCGCATGCTGATGAACAACCTGCATCCGGATGTCGCGGAGCGCCCCGAAGACCTGGTGGTCTACGGCGGCATCGGCCGCGCCGCCCGCGACTGGCAGTGCTACGACACCATCGTCGAGACTCTCCAGCGCCTGGAGGACACCCAGACCCTGCTGGTCCAGTCCGGTAAGCCGGTGGGCGTCTTCGAGACCCACAGGGACGCCCCCCGGGTGCTGATTGCCAACTCCAACCTGGTGCCGGCCTGGGCCAACTGGGAGCACTTCAACGAGCTGGATCGCAAGGGCCTGATGATGTACGGCCAGATGACCGCCGGTTCCTGGATCTACATTGGCTCCCAGGGCATCGTCCAGGGCACCTACGAGACCTTCGTGGAGGCCGGGCGCCAGCACTACGACGGCGACCTCAAGGGGCGCTGGATCCTCACCGCCGGCCTCGGCGGCATGGGCGGCGCCCAGCCGC
>PUOM01000256.1 GCA_003552795.1 Halomonas sp.
CATGGTTCTCGTAAGGGAAAAAAGATTACGCGCGAGGTGCGCTTCAGTTTGACGCCGTCGCGGCGGCGATTTCCAGAATTTCCTGGGTGATGGCGGCCTGACGGGCCTTGTTGTACACCATCTCCAGATCATCGATCAGGCCACCGGCGTTGTCAGTGGCACTCTTCATGGCGATCATCCGCGCGGCCTGCTCGCAGGCGCCATTCTCGACCACCGACTGATAGACCTGAGATTCAATGAAACGAACCAGCAGACTGTCCAGCAGCGCCTTGGCATCCGGCTCATACAGGTAGTCCCAGGTGTATACGGGACCGGATTGTTCGTGGGAGTCATCCGTGCCCATGTCCGGAGACAGGGGCAGAAGCTGACGGACCACCGGCTTCTGGGTCATGGTGTTGACGAACTCGTTGTACACCACGAAGAGGCGATCCAGGCGCCCCTCGTCATACGCATCCAGCATGACCTTGACACTACCGATCAGGTCCTCGACCTCGGGCGACTCGCCCAGGCCGCTCTTCGCCGCTACCAGGTTGCCCCCGTAGTTCTTGAAGAAGCCGCCGGCCTTGGAGCCCAGGGCGCAGAAATCCAGCTCCGCGCCCTCGTCGCGCCACGCCTTGGCATCCCTGAGGACGGCCTTGAACAGGTTGTGGTTCAGACCCCCGCAGAGGCCGCGGTCGGTAGAAACCACAATATAGCCGACCCGCTTCGCGTCACGCTCGATCATGTATTCGTGACGGTACTCGGGGTTGGCGTCGGCGATATGCCCGACGACATTGCGGATCTGACGCGCATAGGGCTGACTGGCCCTCATCAGGTCCTGAGCCTTGCGCATCTTCGACGCAGCGACCATTTCCATGGCGCTGGTGATCTTCTGCGTGTTCTTGATGCTCCCGATCTGGGTGCGTATCTCTTTTGCAGCTGCCATAGCGATCTACTCCGTTCGTGGCCCTCAGAAAGCTCCTGGGCCCGCCCCGCGGACGGGACGGGCCAGCGGGATTACCAGCTCTGAGTGGCCTTGAACTTCTCGAGACCCGCTTTCAAGCCGCTCTTGATCTCATCGCTGTAGTCGCCGGTCTGGTTGATCTTGTCAAGCAGCTCGGCGTTTTCAGCCTTCATGAAGTCACGCAGGGAGCGCTCGAAGTCCAGCACCTTTTTCACATCGACGTCGTCGAGGAAGCCTTCGTTGGCGGCGTACAGGGAGAGGGCCATCTCGGCCACGGACATCGGCGAGTACTGGTTCTGCTTCATCAGCTCGGTGACGCGCTGACCGTGCTCCAGCTGCTTGCGGGTCGCCTCGTCCAGATCGGAAGCGAACTGGGAGAAGGCCGCCAGCTCGCGGTACTGGGCCAGGGCCAGACGCACGCTACCACCGAGCTTCTTGATGATCTTGGTCTGGGCCGAACCACCCACACGGGACACCGAGAGACCGGCGTTGATGGCCGGACGGATACCCGAGTTGAAGAGATCGGTCTCCAGGAAGATCTGACCGTCGGTGATGGAGATCACGTTGGTCGGGACGAAGGCAGACACGTCGCCGCCCTGGGTCTCGATGATCGGCAGCGCGGTCAGCGAGCCGGTCTTGCCCTTCACTTCACCGTTGGTGAACTTCTCGACGTACTCGGCGTTGACGCGAGCGGCACGCTCCAGCAGGCGGGAGTGCAGGTAGAAGACATCGCCGGGGTAGGCTTCGCGGCCCGGCGGGCGACGCAGCAGCAGGGAAACCTGACGATAGGCGACGGCCTGCTTGGACAGGTCATCGTAGACGATCAGGGCGTCTTCGCCGCGGTCACGGAAGTACTCACCCATGGTGCAGCCCGAATAGGCCGCCAGGAACTGCATCGGAGCCGGGTCGGCGGCGCCGGCGGCAACCACGATGGTATGTTCCATGGCGCCATGCTCTTCGAGCTTGCGCACCACGTTGGCAATGGTGGACTGCTTCTGGCCGATGGCGACGTAGACGCAGGTGATGCCCTTGCCTTTCTGGTTGATGATGGCGTCGATGGCAATGGCGGACTTGCCGATCTGACGGTCGCCGATGATCAGCTCACGCTGGCCGCGGCCGATCGGCACCATGGCATCGATGGACTTCAGACCGGTCTGAACCGGCTCGTCCACCGACTGGCGGGTGATAACGCCGGGCGCCACCTTCTCGACGGCATCGGTCAGCTTGGCGTCGATCTCGCCCTTGCCGTCGATGGGGTTGCCCAGCGGGTCGACCACGCGGCCGACCAGCTCGGGGCCCACCGGCACCTCGAGGATACGACCGGTACAGCTGGCGGTCATGCCCTCTTCCAGCTGCAGGTAGTCGCCCAGCACCACGACGCCCACGGAGTCGCGCTCGAGGTTGAGCACCATGCCGAAGATGCTGGCGGGAAATTCGATCATCTCACCGAACATCGCGTCCTCGAGCCCGTGAATCTTCACGATGCCGTCGGAAACGCTGACGATGGTGCCCTGGTTGCGGGCTTCGGATGCGACGTCAAGCTTCTCGATACGCTGCTTGATGATGTCGCTGATCTCGGAAGGATTCAGTTGCTGCA
>PUOM01000070.1 GCA_003552795.1 Halomonas sp.
CCGCAAAGCCTTTACCCAGTACATGACATGGGGCAGTGGCACTGGCACTGGCACAGCGCCATGCTGCAGTCGATCGTCCAGCTGATGTTTGGCCGTAAGCGGTCATTCCAGTACGTCTGGACTTACCCTTCGATGTCTGACCGGAGAGGAGCGTCGGCAAACAGCGCCTTCCAGCGGCGCGGCGTCAATTCTTCGGCACGAGAGGCCGGATGGAGGGCGATGCGCTGCAACACGTCGACCAGGTAGGTGTAGGGATCGACTCCGTGCAGCCGGCAGGTGGTCAGCAGGCTCTGCAGGATACCGACATGCTCGGCGCCGACCTCGCTCCAGCAGAACAGCCAGTTGCGCCTTCCCATGGGAATGCAACGCAGCCCCCGCTCCAGGTGGTTGGTGTCGATCGGCACGTCGGGGTCGGACAGGAACACCGACAGGCTCCGTTGTCGCCTCAGCGCGTACTCGACGGCCTGGCGCAGCGGGTGGCGGGGCTCCAGATCGTCGCGGTGGAGTTGCTGGTCGCACCATCGCCAGAAAGCCTTGACCCGCGGTTCGCTGTACTCGGTGCGCGCCTTCAGCGTGTCGGGCCCTTCGCGTCCCTTTTCGCGGATCCAGGTTTCGATCTCGTAGATCCCGGCAATCCGTAGCAGGGCCTCCTCCACTGCGTCATCGCTACCCAGCGCCTTCTCGAAGTGCCGACGCGCATGGGCCCAGCATTCGGCGTGGGTGACCCCCGGTCGTTTCTCGGCATAGCGCGCATAGGAGGCGTTACCGTCGGTCAGCAGCACGCCCTCGAAATGCTCGCCCAGTACCTGGTCGATGTGCGCCTTGGCCCGCGACGGGGAGAAGGTGAAGCTGATCTCGTCGTGGTCGCCGTACAGCGGCCAGAACCACGCCTCCTTCATCTTGCCCTTGCCTTTGCGGCCGGCTTTGATCGGGGTCTCGTCCATGGCCAGCACCTGGCTCTTCAGCACGTGCTCGAGTTGGGCGAGATGGATCGGCGAGAGCAGCGCCGCCGCGCGGGCCACCTGCTGGGTGAGCGTGGTACGACTGAGCTGGATGCCGGCCTGCTGCAGGCGTTGATGCTGGCGGTAGAGCGGCAGGTGGTAGCAGAACTTGTCGACCAGCATCCCGGCGATGAAGCTGACATCGGCCAGGGAGCCATCGAACAGCGTGGCCGGCGCCGAGGTGGCCTGAGGAACGGCATCGGCACTGACCTTGATCACCGGGCAGCGGTACTCCAGCACCTGGTAGCTGGCCCGGCGTTGGGCCAGGCGGAAGGTGCTGCGCGTGGTGATCACCTCGACGTCATCCAGCGACACGCCGTCGGGCAGGTCCGGCGCCACCTCGATGACCTTGACCGGCACCGCGTCGTCGAAGCGCAGCCCGGTGTCGTTGACGGCATTCTGGCGGGACTTGCGCTGCGGCGTCTTGGCGGGTGAGGTGTCCTCATCCGACTCGGGCGGCGGCGGTACCGGCAGATCCTCCATGCTGCTGAGCAGGCTCTGCTGCACGGCCGGGTCGATCGCCAGCAGGCGCTCGGACTTGCGGCCGAACAGCTGCCGCTTGAACCAGTCGAGCTGTCGCTGGAGTGACGCGTTCTCTGCCCTGAGCGCCGCCATATCGGCCAGGGATTGCTGATATTTCTGTTCCAGAGACGGCGACGACACGAGGCGATATGTCCTGATGAATCAGGTCGTTATTCTACCGCATCATCAGGCCGCTGACAGCTTGGGATGCCAGCGTTGGCGACGCTTCGTGATCACCAGATCCAGTCCCTCGATCAAGGCCTCGAACTCGGCATGGCTAAGGGCGATGGCCTGGCCCGCGGTCGGCGAGAGCGCGGCAAACCGGCCGCGTTCCAGGCGCTTGCTCCATATACAGTAGCCACCTGCCTGGAAATACAGGCACTTGAGCTGCGTCCGTCGTCGGTTGATGAAGAGGAAGCCGTGGCCGCTCAGCGGGTTATGTCCCAGCCGACGCCGCACCATGGCGGCCAGGCCATCATAGGAGCGCCGCATATCGGTGGGCTGGGTGCACAGCCAGAGTTGGACGGGCGGTCTCATCGACCACCTCGCCGGAAACGCAGGCAAACGCCATCGCCCAGATCGAGCTCGATCTCCCAGCCGCGTACCTCGCTACCGGACGCCTCTGTGGCGGGCACCGACACCGGCGCAAAGAGCGGCGTCTCGGTAGCCGAAGACTGAGGGGGTACCGAGGTTCCTGATGCCAGACGGCGCTTCCAGAGCTGGAACGAACTCTTGGACAACCCCTTCTGTTCACAGAAGGCTCGCTGGGACAAGCCACTACGGGACTGCTCGTCAATCCAGGCCTGCCATTGCTCGGCAGGATAGCGCGGGTGGCGTTGAGTCGGCATGAGCACTGATTCTCCGTCGGTAAATGACGGGATCAGCGTAGGGGGTCAGGCCGCTTCGAGAAATGACGCGCCGGAATGGCCGCTTACCCGAGGTCTTCATGGCCCTGCAGACCGGCGTCATGGACGGCCAGGAGAACCCACTGGCCCAGATCGCCGGCCAGCGC
>PUOM01000304.1 GCA_003552795.1 Halomonas sp.
CGCTGGGCAGGCCCAGGGTGGGAATCGCCAGCATGGCCACCTGCTTGAGGGCCTCGGGCTCGATGCCCTCCTGCCTGGCGCGGCGCACGTGGGAGTGCACCGCCCCCTCGGAGCGCGCCCCCACGGCGAGCGCCAGCTTGACCAGGCGGCGGGTGCGCTCGTCCAGGGGCCCGGCATCGGCGCATGCCTTGCCCAGAGCGGCATAGCCATCCCACACCTCGGGATACTGTTCGGCCACCTTGCCGGCGCCGGCGGGAAGTTGCTCTTGGCTCATCGTTTCGCTCCTTGCTTGATGGGAGTTGCGGCGTGCGATGAAAAATCTCGCCGGCTCAGGCGGCAGTATAGAGAGCCGGGACCGCCGACGTCATGCGACCGATCAGAAGGCCGCCAGCCAGGGCGACTCGCGCACCGACCACCAGGCCCGCAGCATGAAGAGCGCAAGGCTCAGGATCGCCGCGGTGATATGCAGATGCTTGATCAGAAAGTAGTGCTCGATCATCAGGAACCTCGCCTAGCCGTCCTTGCCGTCCGCGCGCGGGGTCAGCAGCGGCAGCGTGTAGTGAAACAGGAAGATCAGGTAGGCGATGCACCAGAACAGGATGCTGAGGTTGTAGGTCCAGTGGGTGATCTGGGGGAAGACCGCCAGCACCGGCGAGCGCAGCAGGGCGCCGGCAAACAGCAGCCCGAGCCCCAGACCGATGCCCGGCAGGGTACGGATCTCCCGCCCGGTATGCCCCAGCGCGACCCGTGACATCATGGCCAGCATCATGGCGGCGATGCCGCCGATGGCCAGGGCGTGCAGCGCCAGCTCCACCCGGAACACCCCGGTCAGCGCCATGGCCCACATCACCAGCCCCACCACGATGAAGGCGTAGCTCAGGTGCAGGCCCCAGAGCAGCGGCTCGCTCAGGGTGCGCCACCCTTCCCAGCGCGCCAGGCGCACGCCGTTGGCGGCGGCCGCCACCAGCATGACCCAGCCCAGCAGCCCCCGGGGCAGTTCGATATCGACGAGCACCGCCAGCTGCAGCAGCACCACCGCATGGATGGACCAGAGCGAGAGGCGCTCCAGCAGCGGCCACTCCGCGGGCTTGGGACGCCCCAGCTTGCGCGAGGTGAAGAAGGGGATGACCCGGCCACCCAGCAGCACCATCAGGGCAACGATCAGCAGCACCCCCAGGTAGCCCCCCTCGCGGATCGGCGCCAGCTGGCCGTGCATCACGCCCAGGTGCATGGCCAGGTTGGCCACCGCCATCAGCAGCAGGAGCGGCACGAAGATCAGGTTGCGCCACTGGCGCGCCGCCACCACCCGCTGGCCCAGCGCCAGCGCCGCCAGGGGCAGGAACGCCATATCGACGGCGATCAGCAGAGCGGGCGGCAGCCCCATGGGGAAGGCAATCAGCAGCCGTGCCAGAAGCCAGACGCCGACCAGGCCCAGCAGGGGTGCGCCGTGCAGGCTGCGCCGCCCGGTCCAGTTCTGCACGGCGGTGAGCAGGAACCCCACCGCCACGGCGGCACCGAAGCCGAAGATCATCTCGTGCTGGTGCCACCACATCAGGCCGCCGTGGGGACGCAGCAGGACATTGCCGTGCCAGAAGGCGAACCACACCGCCAGGGAGAGCACGCCGAACAGCGAGGCGAGCAGGAAGAGAGGACGAAAGGCGAGCCGGGCGATGGGCGCGCCGGCCGGCTCTGGCCGAGGTGAGGTCATGGCGGGTCTCCGTGAGGGACTGGGGCCGTTCAAGGCTAGCTGGGACTCATTGTGCCCTTTCCGCGACCGCCGCGGCCATGACAGGCATCAAGAATACTTCTTAACAAGACCGGCGGCTGAGCGAGGCCGACCCGGGCGACAAAACGTCCCATGACAGAGAACCCAATAAGATGTATTTTTATTGCATCTTAAAAGACCATTCCCCGACCCTGGAGATCTCCCACGATGCTGACCGCCCAGCAGGACGCCCTGATCGAGGCCACCGCCCCCACCGTCGCCGAGCACCTGGATGCCATCACTCAGCGCTTCTACCCGCTGATGTTCGAGCGCTACCCCGAGGTCAAGCCGCTGTTCAACGAGGCCCACCAGGCCGAAGGCGGCCAGCCGAGGGCCCTGGCCGGCGCCGTGCTGGCCTACGTGCAGCTGCGCCATGATCGCGAGAAGGTGCGCGAGACCCTGGCCACGGTGGTCAGCAAGCATGTTTCGCTCGACATCCGTCCCGAGCACTACCCCATCGTCGGCGAGTGCCTGATGGCCGCCATCGGCGAGGTGCTCGGCGATGCCGTGACGCCGGAGATCGCCGACGCCTGGGGCGCGCTCTACGCGGAGCTGGCCGGCCTGCTGATCGAACTGGAGGAGACCCGCTATCGCGAGTTCGAGCAGCGCCCCGGAGGCTGGCGCGGCACCCGCCCCTTCCGCATCGCCGAGACCCGCCAGGAGAGCGCGGTGATCCGCTCCTTCGTGCTGGCGCCCGTGGATGGCGAGCCGGTAGCCGAGCATGTTCCCGGCCAGTACATCGGGGTCAGGCTCACCCTCGACGGCGAGCC
>PUOM01000228.1 GCA_003552795.1 Halomonas sp.
AGGCGACGCACCCCATCCACCACGATGAGGGTCACCAGCGCCAACCCCAGGATGATCAGCCACTCTCTAAGTTCCATGGGTCGTCAGCCTTTCGCTTAGGCGCCATGCCTGATGGTTGTCCATCCTTAGCATAGCGCGATCGCAGAAATAGGGGCCACTGCTTTTCTCTGTCGACCTGTCGAGGGTATTCTTCCCGAGTCGGCGCAGGCCCGTGCCATCACCCTTCACTTTTCCCAGCGCATCCATGCTCTGACGCATTTTTACCTCCTTGTTACTCCTTTTCTCCCTCGGTATCAAGCCCGTCAGGCTTCGGCCAGGACCGCGGCTTCCTCCACGTCCACCGATACCAGGCGTGACACCCCCGGCTCCTGCATGGTGACCCCCATCAGTCGATCGCCGGCTTCCATGGCGATCTTGTTGTGGGTGATATAGATGAACTGGACGCTCTCCGACATCTCCTTCACCAGCTTCGCATAGCGGCCCACATTGGCATCATCCAGCGGCGCATCCACCTCATCGAGCATGCAGAAGGGAGCCGGATTGAGCTGAAAGATGGCGAACACCAGCGACAGCGCGGTCAGCGCCTTCTCGCCACCGGAGAGCAGGTGAATGGTGCTGTTCTTCTTGCCCGGGGGGCGTGCCATGATCGCCACCCCGGTCTCCAGCAAATCCTCGCCGGTCAGCGTCAACCAGGCGGTTCCGCCGCCGAAGACCCGCGGAAAAAGCGACTGCAGGCCGGCATTGACCCGCTCGAAGGTGTCGCGGAAACGGGCCCGAGTTTCCTGATCGATACGCCGGATCGCGCGGTCCAGAGTTTCCAGCGCCTCGCTGAGCTCGGCGTGCTGGGCCTCCAGATAATCACGCCGTTCGGCCTGCTGGTCGTACTCCTCGATGGCCGCCAGATTGATGGCCCCTAGCCGGCGAATGCGTTCGCCGAGCTCCTCCAGACGGGTCTGCCAGGCCGATTCGGTGGCATTGGGATCGAGGTGCTCGACCAGCGCTTCCCCCTCCAGGCCCAGCTCGCGCAGCTGCTCATCCTGGGCCTCGGCCTTGAGGTGCAGCGCCTGTACCTGCATCCGCGCCTCCTGGAGGCGCTCGCGGATTCCCTCCAGGCTACGCTCGTGGCCCTGGCGCGACTGCTCGTCCTCGCGCAGCCTCTCCACCAGCTCGGCGGACCGGGCACGCACCGCGTTGAGGGCGCGCTCCTCGCGCTCGCGGCGGTCGAGCAGCTCATCGAGGCGCTCACGACGCTCCTCTTCGGGCTCGCGCAGCAGCTCGCGCTCCTCCTCGAGCTCCTCGAGTCGCTCCCGAAGGCGTCCGCGGGCTTCAGCGGCGCGCCCCTGCTGCTCGGCCAGGCCGGTGCGCTCGGCGACCAGACGCTCCTGCTCGAGGGCCAGGCGCTGCAGCTGCTCGGCCAGGGGACGCTGGCGCGCCCGCAGCGAAGCGAGCCGTTCACGGGCGGCCTGCCGCTCGCGCTCGAGACGCTCGCGTCGCTCGGCCCCCTCCTCCAGCCGCGCCATGGCGTGCTGCCAGCGCTCGCGGACCTCCTCGATGTCGAGCCGAGCCGCTTCACGCGCTTCGGCGAGGCCGGCGAGCTCCTCGGCGAGCTCGGTGGCTCGCTCCCCGAGGTGCTCCAGCCGGCTGGCCAGGCCGCTCTGCTGCACCGCCAGCTGCTGGCGGCGCTGGTCCAGGTCGCGCTCCTCGAGGCGACACGCCTCCAGCTCACCCTCGGCCGCTTCGGCCCGCTGCTGATGGTCGACCAGGCGCTGCTCCTGCTCGACCAGCCGCGACTCCACCGTCGCGAGGGCCTCCTGGACCTCCGCCTGACGGCGCCGACTGACCAGCAGGGCATCGGGCCCGCTGTCCTGGCCGCGATGTCGCAGCCAGCCAGGCCCCAGCCAGAGGCCATCCGGAGTGATCAGGCTCTCACCGGGGGCCAGGGACTCACGCGCGGCCCAGGCCGCTTCGTGATCCTCGACGCAGCGGATGCTGGCCAGCCAGCGCCCGGCCCCTCCTGCGCCCTGAACGCGGTTGGCAAGGCTTTCGGCGGGAGCCTCGACGTCGCTCGCCTCGACCAGCCCCAGCTCCGCCGGCGGGGCGACAAGCAGGCCCTCGGCCTGCCGCGGGATCAGCCGGGCACGCAGCCAGGGCGCCAGCACCCAGGAGACGGCGGACTCCCAGCCGGCCTCCACCGTCAGACGCTCACCGAGGCGCGGCGCATCGGCAAGCCCCAGTCCGGCCAGATGTTCATCCAGCGCCTCGTCATGGTCGGCCAGCCCGGCGCGGATCAGCGCCTCCAGGGAGGCGAGTTCGCCCTGCAGCTCGCTGCGCCGCTGTCGCTCCTCCTCCCGGGCGGCCTCGCCCTCGCGTGCCGCCTCCCGAGCCCCGTCGCGGTGATGCTGCAGGGTCTCGCGGCGCTCCTCCAGGGACTCGCGCTGCAGGTCCAGCTCGGCGAGCCGCTCGCTCAGCTCGGCATGCTGCTCGGCCAGGCCGGCGATATCGGGCAGCTCCGCCTGCTGCTGTCGACGGCG
>PUOM01000054.1 GCA_003552795.1 Halomonas sp.
ACCGGCCATCAGCATCGCCGCGAAGCACAGGTAGGGGTTGGCGGTCGGATCCGGGAAGCGGAGTTCGACGCGCTTGCCCTTGGGGCTCGCGGTGTAGGGGATGCGGATGGAGGCGGAACGGTTTCGCGCACTGTAGGCCAGCATCACCGACGCCTCGAAGCCCGGCACCAGGCGCTTGTAGGAGTTGGTGGAGGCGTTGGTGAAGGCGTTCAGGGCCCGGGCGTGCTTGATGATGCCGCCGATGTAGTAGAGCGCCATCTCGGAGAGACCCGCGTACTCGTCGCCCGCGAACTGATTGTTGCCATCCTTCCAGAAGGACTGGTGGACGTGCATGCCGGAGCCGTTGTCGCCGACCAGGGGCTTGGGCATGAAGGTGGCAGTCTTGCCGTAGGCGTGAGCCACGTTGTGGATCACATACTTCATTTCCTGAACTTCGTCGGCTTTCTTGACCAGGGTGTTGAACTTGACGCCGATCTCGTTCTGACCGGCGTTGGACACCTCGTGGTGGTGCACCTCGACGGTCTGGCCGATGGCCTCCAGGGTGTTGCACATGGCGCCACGGATGTCGTGGAAGCTGTCCACCGGGGGCACCGGGAAGTAGCCGCCCTTGACCCGCGGACGGTGACCCAGGTTGCCGCCGTCGACCTGACGGTCGGTAGACCAGGCGCCTTCCTCGGAGGTGATCTTGTACATGGCGCCTTCGATGTCGGCCTTCCAGTGCACCTCGTCGAAGATGAAGAATTCGGGTTCCGGGCCGAAGAAGGCGGTATCGCCCAGGCCGGTGGACTGCAGGTAAGCCTCGGCACGCTTGGCGATGGAGCGCGGATCACGCTCGTAGCCCTGCATGGTGGCCGGCTCGATGATGTCGCAGCGCAGCACCAGGGTGGCGTCCTCGGTGAAGGGGTCGAGGAAGGCGCTGCCGTCTTCCGGACGCAGGATCATGTCGGACTCGTTGATGCCCTTCCAGCCTGAGATGGAAGAACCGTCGAACATCTGACCGTTCTCGAAAAACTCCTCGTCCACGTCACGGGCCGGGATGGTGACATGCTGTTCCTTGCCACGGGTGTCGGTGAAGCGCAGATCGACCCACTTCACGTCATGTTCTTCAATCAGGGCGAGAGTCTTGGCAGACATGGTGTCCTCCGGGGTTGAGCTTGGCTCGAAGCATTTAGGTGGTGCGAGATCAAGATAGTGCGAAGTTGTAGCACGCCGCGAGCACCCTGCCCACGGCTGCCGGAACTATCTCCGGCACTGCCCGGTACAATGCACGCCTCGTGCCAACATTGCACCCCTATGCAACAGGGGAAATCCATCATGCTGATTTACATGCAAAATACAGGAATCGCCGACGCACCAGCCTGAAACAGCGCCCCGCTTGCCGCCACCTCGGCGATCGCTCCGCCCGACATTGCGCACCAAGCAGGTGCATATCGACTCGCCGCTGCACCCCCAGGGTGCGCTCGCCACGCCCGACCCCGCCAGCCGGGGCAAACCACCTTGGTTGAATGAGAAATATCACGCCGCCACCCTTTGATACCCGCAGTCACCAAAAGCTACGCTTGATTACACACCCCTCCCAGGTAGTGGCGCATGCGCCCGGCAGACGATCCTCAACCCATGGGTGCAGCCTTATCCTTGGAGTCCGCATGATTGATGTCACCGGCTGCATTCTCGTCGACGCCCGAAGCGCCGGTCCCCGCCTGCCTCGACAGTTGGCCATTGTCGCGCCTCTGGTCCGTGCCGATGCCTTTTCCCTTCGAGTCGTCGACGATACCGGCGACCCCCGCCTGCCGCGCATTGTCGAGCGCTACGGGGCACGCCTGCTCAACGTCTCTCCCGCTCCCCTGGGGAAGCGCCTCAACGATGCCATTACCCGCATCAGCGGCGAGGTGCTGATCTTTCCCGACATCGGCAACACCACCAGCGCCGAGGCGCTGTCCCGGCTGGCCGTCGAGGTGGCCGCGGGCGCCTTCGATGTGGCCCTGCTCGCCCCCCTGCAGCTGGGCTCCTTGCAGCGTCTGCTGGCCAGGATCAGGCGACGACCCCGGGCACGCAGCGAGGGCCTCTGCCTGTCACGCGCCTGGTTCGAACGCATCGGTGGCTGCGACCCCGCCCTGGATGCCGACGCCCTGGGCGAGCTGCTGGAGCGTCTGAGCGCCTGCGGCGCCCGACTGAAGCCTGTCGAGCCCTGATCCGGCACCGCAGCTACACTGAGCGCTAGCCGCCACTCGGCGTGCGTTGACTGCCCGTCGCAGGGAGAGATTGAGCCCAGCGCGGAGCGCCTTTAGGGTGCGATCTTCACCAATCAACGCCTGCGTACAACAAGAAATGACCTCAGACTCCGCAATGAGACGCAAGAACTTCTGGTCCGGCCTGGGCGTCGCCGCCATCGCGGTGCTGCTGCTCACCTGGATCATCCCCACCTGGGGCGGCCGCGGCTTCGCCGTCGGCATGCATCCCCGCACCCTGGCCACCCTCGGCGCCTGGGTCATGCTCGCCTGCGCCCTCGC
>PUOM01000173.1 GCA_003552795.1 Halomonas sp.
CCCGCAACCCGAGCAAGGAGCCACGCCGTGAGCCATATCATCACCCCCGACATCTGCGACGCTCATCCCGAGGTGCGCGTGCTCGACCCGATCTTCGTCAACTTCGGCGGCCGCGAGGCCTTCTGCGGCCCCATCCGCACCGTGAAGTGCTTCGAGGACAACTCCCTGGTCAAGCAGGCCGTGGCCGAGTCCGGTGAGGGCGCGGTGCTGGTGGTGGATGCCGGCGGCTCGAGCCGCTGCGCCATGCTCGGCGACATGCTGGCCGAACAGGCCGCCGACAACGGCTGGAGCGGCGTCATCCTGTACGGTTTTGTGCGCGACGTGGACGTGCTGGCCGAGACCGAACTGGGCGTCCAGGCCCTGGGCGCCCACCCCCGCAAGAGCGAGAAGCGCGGCGAGGGCCAGCGGGATATCCCGGTGACCTTCGCCGGTGTCACTCTCACCCCGGGAGAGTGGCTCTACGCCGACAACAACGGCATCCTGGTGGCCGAGGAGCGCCTGCCTCTGGAGGGCTGATCCGACTCCCCGCCCGGTCGAGCGCCGGGCGGCACTTGCCCCCGTGCGGCGGGGGATGTCACCCTGACGTCATGTCCACCACGCCGAACTCGCCATGCTGGCCCTCTCGCAGCTGAGCCGCGACGTGCTGCGCACCCTGCGCGAGCACCTGCGCCCGCTGATCGCCTACCACCTCTTCTTTACCCTGCTGGCCTCGCTGCTGCTGCTGCCGGCGGTGGCCTGGAGCCTGACCCGCCTGCTCGCGCAGTTCGGCCGCCCGGTGATCACCAACGCCGAGCTGATCGATATCCTGATGAGCGCCGGCGGAGCGCTGTGGCTGCTGGCCGCCGTCGGCCTCGTCTTTCTGGTGCTCTACCTGCAGCAGGCGGGGATGATCCTGGTGGCGGCGCGCCCCCGGGACAACCATCTCCACCTGGCCTTCGAGGCGCTGTGGTGGACGCTGCGTCGGCTGCCCCAGCTGGTCGGCCTGGTGGTGACACAGGTGGGGGCGCACCTGCTGCTGCTGATCCCGGTGGCGTTCGCCGTCGCCTGGCTCTACGGCACCTTCCTGGGCGGGCTCGACCCCTACTATGTGCAGCGGGTGCGACCTCCCGCACTCTGGCAGTTCCTGGCCATCGCCGGCCCGCTGGTGATGGCCTGGGCGATCGTCGCCGCCACCCTCTACTTCCGCTGGATCCTGGCCCTGCCGCTGGTGGCGATGGAGGGGCTCTGGCCACGCCAGGCCCTCAAGCGCAGCCACCGCCTGACCCGGGGCCGCAAGGGGCGGATCGCCCTGGCGGTGATCGCCCTGCTGATGCTGATCGTCGCCCTGCCGCTGCTGGCCACCCTGCTCTTCGATCGGCTGTTCACGCCGATGCTCTGGTGGCTGCCGGAGCGCAACGCCGTGCTGGTACCGGCCACCCTGGCCTATCTCACCGCCTACGTGCTGGTGACCCTGGCCATCACCTTCGCCGGTATCGCCGCCAACGCCCTGCTCTCCGCCTGCCTCTATCTGCGTCTGGCCCATCGCGAGCCGCGCCCTGCTCCGCCACCGCGCGGTGCTCACCCCGGCCGCCTGGCCTGGGCACTGGAGGTCGGAGTGCTGCTGTTTGCCCTCTCCCAGGCGTGGCTGATCGTCAACAGCTTCGAACTGCGCGACGAGGTCGCCAATATTGCCCACCGCGGCAGCTCCATGGCCGCGCCGGAAAACACCCTGGCCGCCGTGGAGCAGGCCATCGTGGATGGCGCCGACTACGTGGAGATCGACGTCCGCCTCACGGCTGACGATGAGATCGTGCTGTTCCACGACCGTAGCCTCACCCGTCTCACCGGCGATCCACGCGACCTGGGCGAACTGACCCGCGAGGAGCTCGCCGAGTTCGACGTGGGCAGCTGGTTCGGCGACGCCTTCGAAGGTGAGCGGATTCCCGGCCTCGACGAGACCCTGGCCGCGGTGCGCGGCAAGCGCCCGCTGATGATCGACATGAAGCCGGACCCGGGCCGCGAGGTGGCCCTGGTGGAGGGAGTCATCGCGGCCCTGCACGACGAGGCGAGATGGCGCCAGGCCTGCCACGACGAGGCTGCCGACGCCGAGGCCGCTGCGGCCTGCGGCGACGTCGATGTGATCGGCGAGATGCGCCTGGCCACCATGTCACCGGCCCTGGTCGAGGAGGTCCGTGCCCGGGAGCCCGGGCTCCGGGTGACCCTGCTGGCCCAGCTGATCCTGCCCGGCACCCTGGATCGGCGCGGCTTCGACGCTCTGGGGCTGCGCCACAACCGCATCAGCGACAACGAGATCCGCCTGGCGCGCTACTACGGCTACGAGGTCCACGCCTGGACCATCAACGACCGCGCCCGCATGTCGCAGCTGATCGACCTGGGCGTGGATGCCATCATCACCGATCGTCCCGAGCTGCTCGCCGAGCTGCTGGACGACCGCCGCGAACTCGGCGACGGCGCCCTGCTGCTGGTGAAGCTCAGAAACTGGCTCAGGCAGTAGGGGCCTACTCCCCCATCACCACCCCTTCCCGGCGCGGGTCGGCGCCGCCGAAGAAGCCCGCCTCGGTGCGCTGGATCGCCTGCAGCCCGCTGACCAGCTCGCGCTCGCTGGCGTCGTGGCCTCGAGCGTTGAGTGCCTCCAGGGTCTCGGCCGGAAAGCGCCCCTCCTCCAGGAACACCGGGCCACCCAGGGTGATGGCGTGGGGCAGATTCAGCGCCTCCTGGGCGTCCAGCCCCCAGTCGAGCATCGCCACCAGCGCCTTGGCGGTGTAGTGGATGATCGCCGCACCGCCGGGGGAACCCAGGCTCGCCACCAGCTCCCCGCTCTCACGGTCGAACACTAGGGTCGGGCTCATGCTGGAGCGGGGCCGCTTGTTGGGCTCCACGCGGTTGGCGATGGGCTGGCCATCCTCATCCTGCGGGGTGAAGGAGAAGTCAGTGAGCTCGTTGTTGAGCAGGTAGCCGCCGGCAAGCCCGGTGCCACCGTCGGCGAGAATCCGCGAGCCGAAGGCGGCCTCGATGGTGGTGGTCATGGCCAGGGCGTTGCCGTGCTCGTCGACGATGCTGATATGGCTGGTGCCGTACTCCGGCTGCTCGGGCTGGCTGGCCCAGGCGGTGGCGAGCTCGCCGGGATTGCCGGGCTCGGCTCCCCCACTGCCGAGGCTCTCTTCGCCGATCAGCCCCGCACGCAGGGCGAGGTAGTCGGGGTCGAGCATCACCGACCAGTCGCCGCCGGGGGCCTCGACGAAATCCGGGTCGCCGATGTAGCGGCCGCGGTCGGCGAAGGCCAGCCGCGAGGCCTCCAGGAACTGATGTAGCCAGGGCTCGCTGAGCCCTTGGTCGTCATCCAGCGGCGACTCCACCTCGGGCAGATGCTCGAGAATGCCGAGGATCTGCATCACGGTGAGATGCCCCGACGTGGGCGGCGGGAAGCCGCACACCTCATAGGCCTGCCAGGCGGTGCAGATCGGGTCGCGCCGCTTCGCCGCGTAGCCGGCCAGGTCCTCCGCGGTGATGGCGCCGCCGCGGCTGTGATGGCCCTGCACCCGGGCCACCAGATCCTCGGCGATGGCCCCCTCGTGCAGCGCCTGGCTGCCGCGCTCGGCGATCTCGCGCAGGATGGCGGCCAGGGCCGGATTTTTCAGCGTCACCCCCGCCTGAAGCGGCTCGCCGTCCGGGTAGTAGAAGGCGCTGCCCAGGGGGTCGTCACGCAGCGGCTGCTCGCTTGCGAGGCTGGTGGCCAGTCGCGGGCTCACCGCAAAGCCCTCCTCCGCCAGCCGGATCGCCGGGCCGAAGAGCTCCGCCCAGGGCAGCCGGCCGTACTCGGCGTGGGCCAGCTCCAGCATGCGCACCGTGCCGGGCACCCCCACCGAGAGCCCGCTGGCGGCGGCCTCCATGAAGTCCAACGGCTCGCCCGCCTCGTCGAGAAACAGCTCGCCGTTCACGGCGGCCGGCGCGGTCTCGCGACCGTCATAGGCGGCCACCGCCTCGCCGTCGTGATGCATCAAAAAGGCGCCGCCGCCGATGCCGCTGGACTGGGGCTCCACCAGGGTCAGCACCATCTGCACGGCCACGGCGGCATCCACGGCGCTGCCGCCGGCCTTGAGCACCTGGTAGCCGGCGTCGGTGGCCAAGGGGTTGGCGGCGGCCACGGCGAAGCGCTCGGTGGCCCAGCCGGACTTCTCCTGAGTCTCGGAGGCGACCTCCGGCGCAATGGCCGGCAGGTCGTACTGGAAGGCCACCTCGGCCTGGGCGGCGAGCGGCAGGCCGAGCATCAGGGCGGCGGTCACCGGCACCAGCAGTCGGCGGCGGAAGGGAGTGGCGGGCAGGGTCATGGACCGGCTCCTTGTCGCGATCGGGTCAGCAGGAGACTGTCAGCATAGACGATGGAGGTCTGCCCGGCTTGAGACGACGTGTGGGAGCTGGGCTATGCCCGGCGAATTGCGGCGTTTACCGGCCCAAGCCGTTAGTTGACCGGTCGCCTGCGGCGCCATTCGCCCCGCGGAGCGTGGCTCCCACCAAACCCTACCGAACTATCCTAATGTTTCCCCGGCGAGCATGAACCAGGTCTCGAGCACCGCATCCGGGTTCAGGGAGACCGAATCGATACCCTGCTCCATCAGCCACTTGGCAAGGTCCGGGTGGTCCGACGGCCCCTGGCCGCAGATGCCCACGTACTTGCCCTGGGCCTTGCAGGCCTGGATCGCCATGGCCAGCAGTTTCTTGACCGCCGGATTCCGCTCGTCGAAGAGATGGGCGATGATGCCGGAGTCGCGATCCAGCCCCAAAGTGAGCTGGGTCAGGTCGTTGGAGCCGATGGAGAAGCCGTCGAAGTGCTCCAGGAACTCGTCGGCGAGCAGGGCGTTGGCCGGCAGCTCGCACATCATGATCACCTTGAGGTCTTTCTCGCCGCGCGGCAGGCCGTTGGCCGCCAGCAGCTCGACCACCTGGCGAGCCTCGTCGGGGGTGCGCACGAAGGGCACCATGACCTCGACGTTGGTGAGACCCATCTCGTCGCGGACCCGCTTCAGCGCCCGGCACTCCAGCTCGAAGCAGGGACGGAAGGTATCGGAGATATAGCGGGCGGCCCCACGGAAACCGAGCATGGGGTTCTCTTCGCCGGGCTCGTAGAGCTTGCCGCCGATCAGGTTCTCGTATTCGTTGGACTTGAAGTCGGAGAGGCGCACGATCACCCGCTGGGGGTAGAAGGCGGCGGCCAGGGTGCTGATCCCCTCGACCAGCTTGTCGACGTAGAAGTCCACCGGGCTGGTATAGCCGGCGGTGCGCAGGTCAATCGTCTGCTGAAGGTCGGCGGGCAGGGCGTCATAGTCGAGCAGCGCCTTGGGGTGCACGCCGATCATGCGGTTGATGATGAACTCCAGGCGCGCCAGGCCGACACCGGCATTGGGCAGGCTGGCGAAACCGAAGGCGCGGTCGGGATTGCCGACGTTCATCATGATCTTGAAGGGGATCTCGGGCATGGCATTGACGCTGGTCACGCTGCGATCGAAGGCCAGCAGCCCCTCGTAGACGTGGCCGGTGTCGCCCTCGGCGCAGGAGACGGTCACATCGCGGCCGTCGGCCAGCACCTCGGTAGCATCGCCGCAGCCCACCACCGCCGGAATGCCCAGCTCCCGGGCGATGATCGCCGCGTGACAGGTGCGCCCGCCGCGGTTGGTGACGATGGCCGAGGCGCGCTTCATGATCGGCTCCCAGTCGGGGTCGGTCATGTCGGTGACCAGGACGTCACCGCTCTTCACCTTCTCCATGTCCTCCGGGGAGAAGACCACCCTGACGGTGCCCTGGCCGATGCGCTGGCCGATGGCGCGACCGGCGATCAGGTTGCGCCCCTTCTCCTTGAGCTGGAAACGCTCCAGCTTGCCGCCCTCCTGCTGGGAGACCACGGTCTCGGGGCGGGCCTGGACGATATAGAGCTCGCCGTCGTCGCCGTCCAGGGCCCACTCGATATCCATGGGGCGCCGGTAGTGCTCCTCGATGGTGACCGCCTGGCGAGCCAGGTTCATCACCTGGTCGTCGTCGAGGCAGAAGCGGCCGCGCTCCTTGAGCGGCACGTCCACGGTCTGCACCGACTTGCCGGCGCTGGCCTCCTTGCCGTAGACCATCTTGATCAGCTTGGAGCCCAGGTTGCGTCGCAGCACCGCCGGGCGGCCGGCGGCCAGGGTGGGCTTGTGGACATAGAACTCGTCGGGGTTCACCGCGCCCTGCACCACGGTCTCGCCCAGGCCCCAGGAGGCGGTGACGAAGACCGCGTCGCGGTAGCCGGACTCGGTGTCCAGGGTGAACATCACGCCGGAGGCGCCGGTCTCGGAGCGCACCATCTTCTGGACGCCGGCGGAGAGCGCCACGTTCTCGTGGGCGTAGCCGCGATGCACCCGATAGGAGATGGCGCGGTCGTTGAACAGCGAGGCGAACACCTCGTGCACGGCGCGCTTGATGTTGTCGAAGCCCTCGATGTTGAGGAAGGTTTCCTGCTGGCCGGCGAAGGAGGCGTCCGGCAGGTCCTCGGCGGTGGCCGATGAACGCACGGCGACCTTGAGGTTGGGGTGCTGACTCTCGAGCCTGGCATAGGCCTCGCCCAGGGCCGCCTCGAAGGCCGGGGGAAGCGGCGTGTCGATGATCCACTGGCGGATCTTGGCACCGGCACGGGCCAGCGCCGTCACGTCGTCCACATCCAGCGTTGCCAGAGCCTCGTTGATGCGCTCGTTGAGGCCCTTGTGGGAGAGGAATTCGCGGTAGGCGTGGGCGGTGGTGGCGAAGCCACCGGGCACGGTCACCCCGACGCCGGCCAGGTTGGAGATCATCTCGCCAAGGGAAGCGTTCTTGCCCCCCACGCGTTCCACATCGTCCATGCCCAGCTCATCGAACCACAGAATGTAATCGTCCACGGGACCCCCTTGGCTTGCGACGACAGGTGGTCATGCCGGAAGGCATGACGAGATGATCGGCACTCTACCAAGCGAGGGCCATATTCGCCATTGGTCTAACAGCGAAGGCAGTGAAGGATTATTACAAGAAGGGGGCGATTTCAGGAATTCCTGTAGTCAACTAATAATTTGTCCGAATGACCAGCGCTTGTGGGCCGGGGCCGCGGCACCGACAATAGGGCCGCTTGCACTCTCCTACCCTTCACGACTGCCTGTGACGACACCGACATGACCCGTACCGCTTTCTTCATCTCCGATGGCACCGGCATTACCGCCGAGAGCCTGGGGCGCAGCCTGCTGGCCCAGTTCGAGAACGTCGACATCCGCATGATCACCAAGCCCTATATCGATTCGATCGAGAAAGCCACCAACCTGGTGGAGGTGATCAATGGCACCGCGGTGCACGACGGTGACAAGCCGATCATCATCGACACCATCGTCGACGAGACGATCCGCAACGTCATCCGCGAGGCCGAAGGCTTCAAGATCGACATCTTCTCGACCTTCCTCAAGCCTCTGGAGCAGGAGCTGGACACCCACTCCAGCTACACCGTGGGGCGCACCCACTCCATCGGCCAGGACGAGGTCTACATGGACCGCATCCATTCGGTGCACTTCGCCCTGGACAACGACGACGGCGCCCGCACTCACCAGTACGACAAGGCCGATGTGATCCTGGTGGGCGTCTCGCGCTGCGGCAAGACCCCCACCTCGCTCTATCTGGCCCTGCAGTTCGGCATCCGTGCGGCCAACTACCCGCTAACCGAGGACGACCTCGACGAGGACGGCACGCTCAAGCTGCCCCGCGCGCTGACGCCCCACCGCCACAAGCTGTTCGGCCTGACCATCGACCCGCGGCGGCTGGCGGCGATCCGCCATGAGCGCCGCCCCAACAGTCGCTACAGCTCCATGGATCAGTGCGTGCAGGAAGTCGGCCAGGCCGAGGGGATCTACCGCCAGCTGCACATCCCCTTCATCGATACCACCCGCTTTTCGGTGGAGGAGATCTCCACCCGGATGATCGCCGAGATGGGGCTGACCCGCCGCTTCTCGCCCCGCTAACGCACCACCCCGGCCCGTCTGAGCCTGGCGATATCCTCCTTCGTCAGGCCCATTTCAGCGAGAATGGCATCGCTGTCCTGGCCGAGACGCGGCGGTGCGATCTCGCTGGTGGCGCAGTCGCCGTCGAAACGCAGCGGGCTGGCCACCTGGGGGACCTCCAGCTCGCCGCGCCTGAGGGTGCGGCGCATCTCGCGATGCCGCACCTGAGGATCGTCGAAGACCTCGGTGAGGGTATTGATGGGACCGGCCGGTATGCCGCGGGCCTCGAGTTCGGCGAGCCACTCGTCCCGGGAGCGAGTCATCAGGATGGCCTGGATCATGGGCACCAGCACCTCGCGATTGCCGACCCGGGCCGCGTTGGTGGCATAGGCCGGGTCTACGGCCCACTCCGGATGGTCGAGCAGACGGGCGAAACGCGCAAACTGGGTGTCGTTGCCCACGGTGAGTACCAGATAGCCGTCGGCGCAGGCGAAGGCCTGATAGGGCACGATATTGGGATGGGCGTTGCCGTGGCGCTCGGGGTTGCTTCCCGACACCAGGGCGTTCAAGGCCTGGTTGGCCAGGGTCGCCACCTGCACGTCGAGCAGCGCCACGTCCACGTGACGCCCCGCGCCGGTGCGCGCCCGCTCCTGCAGCGCCGCCAGCACCCCCACGGTGGCGTAGAGGCCGGTCATCACGTCGGTGATCGCCACCCCGGTCTTCATGGGCATGCCATCGGGCTCGCCGCCGATACTCATCAGCCCGCCCATGGCCTGGATCATGAAGTCGTAGCCGGCGCGATGGGCGTAGGGGCCGTCCTGGCCGAAGCCGGTGATGGAGCAGCCGATCAGCCGCGGATTGAGTGCGTGGAGGCTGGCGTAGTCCAGGGCGTATTTCTCGAGTCCGCCAACCTTGAAGTTCTCCAGCAGGATATCGGCACCCTGGGCCAGACGGCGAATGAGCGCCTGCCCCTCTTCGCTGGCGATATCCACCGCCAGCGACTGCTTGCCGCGGTTGGCGCAGAGATAGTAGGCGGCGACCTTCTCGCGCTCGCTTTCCTCGGCCAGCCAGGGCGGCCCCCAGCCGCGGGTGTCGTCGCCGCGCTCGGGGTGTTCGATCTTGATCACTCGTGCGCCCAGGTCGGCGAGCAGCTGGCCGGCCCAGGGGCCGGCCAGCACTCGCGACATGTCGAGCACCGTGATGCCTTCCAGCGGTCCGCTCATCACGAGCTCCCCGTGTTACCCGGTGAAGGCCTGCAGGCCGGTCTGGGCGCGACCGAGAATCAGGGCGTGGACGTCGTGGGTCCCCTCGTAGGTGTTGACGGCCTCGAGGTTCATCACGTGGCGAATCACGTGGTACTCGTCGCTGATGCCGTTGCCGCCGTGCATGTCCCGGGCCACCCGGGCGATATCCAGCGCCTTGCCGCAGTTGTTGCGCTTGATCAGCGAGATCGCCTCGGGCACGAGCTGGCCGTCGTCGATCATCCGGCCCACGCGAAGCGCCGCCTGCAGGCCCAGGGCGATCTCGGTCTGCATGTCGGCGAGTTTCTTCTGGATCAGCTGGTTGGCGGCCAGCGGGCGGCCGAACTGCTTGCGCTCCATGGTGTAGTCGCGTCCCGCGTGCCAGCACGCCTCGGCGGCGCCCATGGCGCCCCAGGCGATGCCGTAACGGGCGCGGTTGAGGCAGGAGAACGGGCCCTTGAGGCCGGTCACATTGGGCAGGCGCTGCTCGTCGGAAACTTCCACGTCCTGCATGGCGATCTGGCCGGTGATGGAGGCGCGCAGGCTGAACTTGCCCTCGATCTTGGGTGCGGAGAGCCCCGGCATATCCTTCTCGAGGATAAAGCCGTTGATCACCCCCTCGTCATCCTTGGCCCAGATCACGAAGACGTCGGCGATGGGCGAGTTGGTGATCCAGGTCTTGGTACCGTTGAGACGCCAGCCGCTCTCGGTGCGGGTGGCACGGGTGCTCATGCCGCCCGGGTCGGAGCCGTGGTCCGGCTCGGTGAGGCCGAAACAGCCGACCCACTCACCGGTGGCCAGCTTCGGCAGGTACTTCTCACGCTGGGCCTCGCTGCCGAAGGCGTGGATGGGGTACATCACCAGGCTCGACTGCACGCTCATGGCGCTGCGATAGCCGGAGTCGACCCGCTCCACCTCGCGAGCGACCAGACCGTAGCTGACGTAGTTGAGCCCGGCGCAGCCATAGCCGTCGATGGTGGAGCCCAGCAGGCCCAGCTCGCCCATCTCGTTCATGATCTCGCGATGAAAGATTTCATGACGGTTGGCCTCCAGCACCCGCGGCAGCAGCTTTTCCTGGCAGTAGTCGTGGGCGGTCTGATGGACCATGCGCTCATCCTCGGTGAGCTGGTCGATCAGGCGGAAGGGGTCTTCCCAGGTGACGGGGGTAATCTGGCTCATGACGTAGGCTCCATCGGGCTGGCTGCGGTTAATTTCTACATTTTAATTGAATGTAGACCATAAAAACCCGACTGCCAAGCATAAAAAAGGCCCCCCGAAGGGGGCCAGGAGGAGCACGCCAGCTCACTGGTGAATCGCCGGAAGATGCGGCGATCATGTCCAATACACTGCGAATGGCGCGCCAGAAAACGGCCAACCCTTTCAATACAACAAGATACATAAGATTCGCGAGCATGACCGCGAACCGGAATGGCCGCCGCCCCTGCTGCACTGCACCATATTGGCGCCCCGAAGCCTAGAAATGCGCTAGGAGGAGGCAAGGGTGTCCCGGTATATTCGCCCGGCCTTCATGATCAGCCGCAGGTTGCGCTCCGGGTCGTTGAGGAAGTCGAGGTCGCGGCTCGGGTCGCCGTCGACCACCAGCAGGTCGGCCAGGGCGCCGGGCTCGATGCGCCCGAGGGTGCCGGGATAGGGGTTGCGCGGGCCCGAGAGCGCGAGCAGCTCGCCGTTGCGACCGGTGGCCATGGCCAGGGCCGTCAGCGGGTCGTAGAAGCGGGTGAGCTTGGCCAGGTGGCGCAGCTGGTTCGGCGTGTTCTGGGGGCTGAAGAGGATATCGGTGCCCCAGGCCGTCTTGACGTCGAAGCGCTGGGCCATCTCGTAGGCGCGCACCGTCCCCTCGGAGACCCGTTGCTTGGCCTCGCGGCGCTCGGCGTCGGGATAGACGTTGGCATCCTCGTCCTGCAGGAAGGGCTGCAGGCTCCACCAGGCGCCCTCCCCGGCCATCATGCGCACGCTCTCCTCGTCGGCCAGCTGGCCATGCTCGATGGAGCGCACCCCCGCCCGCAGGGCGCGCTGGATTCCCCGCGGCGTGTAGACGTGCACCATCACATAGGTGCCCCAGTCGTCGGCGGCCTCCACCGCGGCGCGCAGCTCGCGCTCGGTAAACTGGGTGCTGTCCAGGGGGTCGTAGGTGGAGGCGACGCCGCCGCCGGCCATCAGCTTGATCTGGGAGGCGCCCAGCATCAGCTGCTCCCGGGTGCGGCGCAGCACCTCGGCCTCGCCGTCGGCGATCGCCGCGACCCCCTGGATCTCCAGCTCGCTGAGCGGCGTGGTGCTGCCGCGAGGCACCTCATGGCGCATGCGGAAGTCGCCGTGGCCGGAGGTCTGGGAGATCATGGCCCCGGCGGGAAAGATCCGGGGCCCGGCCACGATGCCCTCGTCGATGGCGCGCTTGAGCGCGAAGACCGGACCACCCGCGTCGCGCACGCTGGTCACCCCGCGCATCAGGGTGCGCTCCGCCTCCCGGGCCGCCACCAGGTGCACATAGCCCACGTCGGCGGTCATCGCCGCCG
>PUOM01000197.1 GCA_003552795.1 Halomonas sp.
ACCACCCGCTTCCCCGCCATGCAGCAGGCCCTGGCCGGCGAGCCGATCCACTGCGGTCACGCCACCCTGGCCGAGGGCATCGCCGTCAAGCAGCCCGGCCGGCTGACCCTGCCCATCGTGCGCGAACGGGTGCGCGACATCGTGGTGGTGGACGAACCCGAGATCGAGCGCGCCATCCTGCTGCTGCTGGAGATCGAGAAGAGCGTGGCCGAGGGCGCCGGCGCCGCGGGGCTCGCCGCGGTGCTCGCCGACCCCGAACGCTACCGCGGCCGCCGTGTGGGGCTGATCCTGTGCGGCGGCAATATCGACATGCTGGCGCTCGCCTCGGTGATCCAGCGCGGCCTGGTGCGCACCGCCCGCATCGTGCGCGTGCGGGTCGCCATTCCCGATGTGCCCGGCGCCCTGGCCGAGCTGACCCGGCTGCTGGCGGAGCAGCGCGCCAACGTGATCCAGATCGCCCACCAGCGCACCTTCACCGATCTCTCGCTGCGCGCCACCGAGGTGGAGGCCACCCTAGAGACCCTGGGCAGCGACCACACCCGCGAGGTGATCGAGGCGCTGCGCGCCGAGGGCTATGACCCGGTGCTGCCCGCCAACGAGGTGCACCCCGACGAGCGCTGGTCCGACGGCCACCGAGGGTAGCCGGCTCCCGCCGCTCGCGCCCTACTGCTTTCTGGGCGTAGCGCACCGCCCATGCCAGGCGTACCCTTGGGCCTATCGAGCCGCGCAGCGCTCACCTACCCCGATCACCGATACAGAGAACCGTGATGAGCAACAAGATCCGCGTCGACGCCCCTCTCGTCATCCTCCACGGCGACGAGATGGCCCAGGTGGCCTTCGAGAAGATCCTCGACACCTTCGTGACCTCGCGGCTGGAGCTGCCGCTGGTGGAGATCGACCTCTCGGCCGAGAACCGGCTGGTCACCAACGGCCAGGTGATCGTCGACGCCATCGAGGCGCTCAGGGAGCACGGTGTCGGCATCAAGAACGCCGGCATGACGGTCAACCGCACCCAGCTCGGCGAGATGCTCGACCGGCACCCCGAGGTCGACGGCACCCGCCTGCATCCGCTGGCCACCAAGTCCCCCAACGGCGCCATCCGCAAGGGCATCGGCGGCAACATCACCCGCGAGGACATCGAGTTTCGCAACCTCAAGGTCTCGCGCCCGGAGTGGGTCGGCCGCGATATCGAGGTGGATACCATGGAGACCGGCGGCATCAAGGACAGCTTCAACGAGCTCTCCCGGGCCACCGGCGTGGTCAAGCTGATGTTCGTGGGCGAGAGCGGCGACCCGGTGGAGCTGCATCGCCGCGAGGTCAACAAGGGCGACCCCTGGCTGCTGGCCACCAACGACGTGGATGACGTCAAGGCCTGGGCCCACCGCTTCTTCCAGCGCGCCATCGGCGAGAAGCGCGACATCTACCTGGGCCTCAAGGACACCGTGATCGCCGGCTACGACGGCGTGATGCGCGCCGCCATCGAGGGCATCTACGAGGAGCACTACCGCGAGCAGGTCGAGGCGCTGGGGCTCGACTACCACTACGAGCTGATCGACGCCCAGGCCGCCCGCCTGGTGGCCAACCCGCCACAGCGCGCCCTCTGGGGTGTGCCCGACAACACCACCGGCCGCAAGCTCTACAAGCTGGTGGAGCAGCTCAAGCAGCACGGCATTCCCGACCGCAAGGCCCAGGTCTCCATCTCCCGCATGAGCGCCGGCGGCGGTGACCAGTACGGCAGCTTCAACGCCCCCGCCGGTGAAGACGGCATTCTCAAGGTGATCGTCGACGGCGAGGAGAAACACGCGCGCCGGGTCAGGAAGGGCGACGCCATCCTGCTGATGTCCAACGACCAGGCGGCGATCAAGGACTGGATACTGCAGGTGTTCCGCGACGCCTCGCGCAAGGACAAGGAGGTCTACTTCGGCCTCAAGCGCGAGTACATGGAGTACGACGAGGTGTTCAGCACGGCGATCACCGACGTGCGCCGCGAGCTGGCCGAGGCCGGCACCCCGCCGCCGTCATTCATGATCATGCGGCCCTCCAGCCAGCTGATCAAGATGATCACCGACCCGCCCCGCAACGCCCTCTACCCGGCCCAGAACCTGGACGGCGACATCTTCTCCGATATCTCCGCCGCCCTGGGGGGCAGCCTGGCCACCGCCAGCTCGATCATCGAGAGCAAGGAGGGCACCATGCTCTTCGAGGCGCCCCACGGCACCGCCCACGACCTCTACCTGAAGTATCGGGAGACCGACGGCCGCGAGGCGCACTTCAACTCCTCCGCCCTGCTCTTCGCCGTGGCCAACGCCCTGGAGACCCTCGGCGAGCGCGAGGAGAACAGCGCCCTGATCGACTACGCCCACCGCCTCAAGGCCGCGCTGATCGACACCGTGGATGCCGGCATCATCACCGGCGACCTCAAGGGCAAGACCAACGACCCCGCCGGCGAGACCCTGGTCGACATGCACGGTTTCCTCGACGCCGTGGCCAGCCGGCTCTGACACTCC
>PUOM01000334.1 GCA_003552795.1 Halomonas sp.
CCCGCCAGGCGCGCCTCGCTCGGCAGGCCAAGGAGAAACGCCTGGAGCGCCAGAAGCGCCTGATGCGCCAGCGTCGCCCCGGCGGCTCCGGCCCCGCCACCGCAGGCCCGACGGTCAAGCGCCAGCGCCGGATGGCCTTGAAGGCCGCCGAGCAGGCCGTCAAGCGCGTGCGCCAGCAGCTGGAGAGCGCCCGGCGCCGCGGCGACGCCGACGCCGAGGCCACCGCCCAAGCTCAGCTCCCCGAAGCCGAGCGGCTGCTGGCCGAGGCCCGCAAGGCGTTGGAACAGACAAGCGCCACCGAATGAATCCCATCCATGACGCCGGGCGCACTCGTCGCCATTCGCCCGGGGAACCCGGGCTCCCACCAGTGGCTTTTCGCCTTGGTGACCCACAAGCGACCACCGAGGCCTGTTCCTTCTGGTAGTGACCCGAAGGGCTGGAGCCTTTCCTGCTTGCCACAGAGGCCTGTTCCTTCTGGTGGGAGCCACGCTCCGCGGGGCGAATGGCGCCCGGATAAATTACACAGCCCGAAGGCCGAGCTTCCGAGAAACGAAAAAGACGCCATGAACGCCCAGAAACGCTACGAGATCTTCGCGCGGCTGCGCGACCACAACCCCGAGCCCACCACCGAGCTCAACTGGGAGACCCCCTTCGAGCTCCTCGCCGCGGTGCTGCTCTCCGCCCAGGCCACCGACGTCGGCGTCAACAAGGCCACGGCCCGGCTCTTTCCCGTCGCCAACACCCCCCGGGCGATCATCGAGCTCGGCCTCGATGCGCTCAAGGATCACATCAAGACCATCGGCCTCTATAACACCAAGGCCGAGAACCTGATGAAGACCTGCCACCTGCTGGTCGAGAAGCACGGCGGCGAGGTCCCCGAGACCCGCGCCGCCCTGGAGGCGCTGCCCGGGGTGGGCCGCAAGACCGCCAACGTCATTCTCAACACCGCCTTCGGCCAGCCCACCATCGCCGTGGACACCCATATCTTCCGGGTCGCCAACCGCACCGGCATCGCCAAGGGCAAGGACGTGGTCGAGGTGGAGAAGAAACTTATCCGCCATGTGCCGAGGGAGTTTCGCCAGGACGCCCACCACTGGCTGATCCTCCACGGCCGCTACACCTGCGTGGCGCGCAAGCCGCGCTGCGGCAGCTGCGTCATCGAGGACCTCTGCGAATTCAAAGAGAAGACGGAGCTGTAGTCGCGGCGCCCGCTCGAGGCGCGCGAGAGGGCATGCACCCAACGGCGGGTTGGCAGCCGCCGCTCGCCGGGCGAGGATGGACGGACAACGACAAGTGCCCACCCGGAGCCCCATGCCTATCGAACTCCACGACCGCCCCATCGCCGAGCGTATCGAGGCGCTGCTGGCCCTGGCCCGCCGCCACGCCGACACCTACTGCAGTCCCTCGTCCAGCCTGGCCCGGGAGCGCTATCTGGCCAACCACCCCACCCGCCTGCTGGTCATGAAGTGCATGGACGGGCGCATCCATATTCCCCACGCCACCCGCACGCCGCTGGGCATCATCACTCCCTTTCGCAATCTGGGCGGCATCTTCGACCTGGGCTGGCCCTATCTGGGGGAACTGGTCACCGAGGCGGTGGCCGAGGGCATTCGCTCGGGCCACGGGGCGCTGCTGATGATCACCTACCACTTCTCCCGGGGGGAGAAGTGGCGCGGCTGTGCGGGGTTCGGCTGCGATGCCACCGCCGCCCTGACCCATGCCCGCGAGATCCGCGCCCAGGCCGAACGGCTGTTCGGCACCGATCATCAGCAGGTCTATCCCCTGGTGTGCGGCTTCGAGACCGACGCCGACGCCCTGATCCTGCACGGGGATGGCGAGGAGACGCTGGATATCGGCGCCCTCGAGACGGCCGACCCCGACAGCCTCGAGCGTCGGGTCGCCGATCTCTGCCCGGACATGCCGGCCGATATCCGCCGCGACCTGCTGCCGCTGCTTTCGGGCAATCGGGCCCATGTATCGAGCCTGCGCGGCAAGGACAGAGAGCTCGATATCGAACACCGCGAGTGGGTGATCTGCGTGGGGCGCGGCTTCGACTTCCTGCACCTGCCCAACACCGCGCTGATCATCGGCCCCTACGGCCCGAGCCTCGCCGAGCCCATCGGCACCGCCGCGGACATCATCGACGCCAACATGGCCGCCGGGCGCATTCCCGATGACGGCCTGATGCTGCTGGCCTCCACCCCCTACCAGGCGGTGGGGGTGGACCGCGCCCGGGCCGAGCTCAAGTCGCGCTTCCTGGCCGATTTCGCCACCCGCGTGATCCAGGAGCGCCATCCCTGGCTCGCCGAGCGGATGCACCGCCACACCGCCGTGGTGCACTGGCCCACCCGGCGGCTGGAGACGCTCGCCGACTAGAAGCCTTCGGCCTCCAGCAGGCCGGCCAGCTCCTCGAGGATCTCGATGCCCTGCACATCGGTGGGCAGCCAGGGCAGCCGCGGCCGTGGCAGATGGCCGAGCACCTCATCGATGCGCGCCAGGTA
>PUOM01000178.1 GCA_003552795.1 Halomonas sp.
AGTAGAGCCCCTTGGAGTCGCAGTAGCCTTGGGCGGTGGGCAGGTTGCGCATCACGTCCTGGAGGATCTCCTCCGGGGCCTCGAAGCCGAAGGGGGCGGGGTTGCCGATGTTCAGCTTGAGGATGCGCTGGCCTTCTTCCTCCAGGCGTTTGGCGTGGTCGAGCACCGGGCCGCGGATGTCGTAGCAGACGTTGTGCAGCTTGTGCGATTTGCGGATCGGGGGGGTGTCCATAGCGTTCGGTGTCCAGTGTCCAGGGTGGTGTACCCGAGGCGGGGCTGGTCCGGCGACAGGTCTTGCCTCATCCTCTATGACCTGTCCCCGGCGCCCCGCGTCATCAGTGATCTGCGCCGGGTGGATTATGCGGTGTGGTCGGGGTCGGCGTCATCCGCGGCGGGCGTCGGCTCCGGGACCGGCTCCGGCGGGATGTCCGCCGGGGTCTCCAGGGTCAGGCGGCCGAGCTTGCCGTCGCGCAGCTCGTGGAGCAGCACCTCGGCGCCGCGGTGCAGGTCCACCTCGCCGCCGGGGCGCAGGCCGCCGCGGCGGGCGGCGATCTCGGCGAGTATCGCGTGGCCGTCGAAGCCGGCCAGCGCCAGCAGGTCCACCCGGGCCGGGCCGTCGGCCTCGACCCGCTCCGCCTCGGGGTGGGCCGCGTAGCTCGGCAGCGACTTGAGCTTGTAGCGGGCGCTGAGCGCCTCGGGGTAGCGGCGGGCCAGCTCGGCGGCGGTGACCACGGCCACATCGACGTAGTCGATGGCGGTATCGCGGATGGCGCCGCTGGCGGCCAGGCGGTAGGCGCTGGCCTGATCCTCGATCTTGGGCCAGAGCACGCCCGGCGTGTCGATCAGCGCCACGCGCCCGCCGATGCGCACCTTCTGCTGGCGTTTGGTCACCGCGGGCTCGTTGCCGGTCCTGGCGATCGCCTTGCCGGCCAGGCCGTTGATCAGGGTCGACTTGCCGACGTTGGGGATGCCCATGACCATCACCCGCACGTCGCGGTCGGCGCGCACCTGGCCGGCCAGCTCGTGGCACAGCGCGGGGATGCGCCTGAGCTCCCGGGCCTGGGTGGTGGTCACGGCCAGGGCGCGCATGTCGGGCTGGGCGTCGAAGAAGGCCACCCATTCGCGGGTGCGCGCCGGGTCGGCCAGGTCGGCCCGCGACAGCAGCTTCAACACCGGCTTGTGGCGGGTCAGCTCGGCGAGCATGGGGTTGGCGCTGGAGTAGGGCAGGCGAGCGTCGAGGACCTCGATCACCACGTCGATCTCGGGCAGCGCCTCGGTGATCTGGCGCCGTGCCTTGTGCATATGTCCCGGATACCAGCCGAGCATGAAGGGCCTCACTTGAGTCAGCCAAAAGAACGGCCGCCCATCTTACCAGATGGGCGGCCGTGGCAGGGGGTGAGGGCTACTCCCCGGCGTGGAAGGCGATGGCCACCGAGTTGATGCAGTAGCGCAGGCCGGTGGTGTCCGGCGGGCCGTCGGGAAACACATGGCCCAGGTGGGCATCGCAGCGGGCGCAGACCACCTCGGTGCGCTGCATGCCGTGGGAGCCGTCGGGGCGCTCCTCGACGCTGTGCTGGCCCAGCGGGCGGTCGAAGCTCGGCCAGCCGCAGCCGGCGTCGAACTTGTGCTCGTTCTCGAACAGCGGGGCGTTGCAGCAGACGCAGTGGTAGATGCCTTGCTCGTCGCTGACGCGGTAGTTGCCGCTGAAGGGCGCTTCGGTGCCCTGCTCGCGGGTGACCCGATACTGCTCGGGGGTCAGCTGCTGGCGCCACTCGGCCTCGCTCTTCTCGATCTTGTTGCGCATCGCGTCTCTCCTTGTGGTTCGAAGGGGCGGTCGTCCTTCGGTGCGGACCTGCTTCCTGCAGTGTGACAGCGAACGCCGCCTGCGGGTGCCTCGAGTGCCCGGGATCCGGTCACGCCGGCTCAACGCAGCCCCGCCGCCGGTGCTCGCCCGGAGACGACGGCGCCCCCGGCCGCGGGCGGCAGGGGGCGCTGCGTGGGCGAAGAGGCGAGCCCTTAGACGTTGAAGCGGAAGTGGATCACATCGCCATCCTTGACGATGTACTCCTTGCCCTCCAGGCGCCACTTGCCGGCGTCCTTGGCGCCCTGCTCGCCGCCCAGGGCGACGAAGTCGTCATAGGCGACCACCTCGGCGCGGATGAAGCCCTTCTGGAAATCGGTGTGGATCACGCCGGCGGCCTCGGGGGCGGTGGCGCCCACCTTGACGGTCCAGGCGCGCACTTCCTTGACCCCGGCGGTGAAGTAGGTCTGCAGGCCGAGCAGGGCGTAGCCGGCGCGGATCACCCGGTCGAGGCCGGGCTCTTCCATGCCCATCTCGTCGAGAAACATGGCGCGCTCCTCGGCATCGAGCTCGGCGATCTCGGCCTCGAGCTGGTTGCACACCGGCACCACCACGGCGTCCTCTTCGGCGGCGATCTCGCGCACCACCTCCAGGTAGGGGTTGTTCTCGAAGCCGTCCTCGTTGACGTTGGCGATGTACATGGTGGGCTTGAGGGTCAGGAACCCGAAGCTCTTGAGCGCCTTCTCGTCATCTGCGTCGAGGCCGAAGCTTCTCAGCGGCAGGCCCTCGGCCAGGTGCGGCTGGATGCGCTCGAGGATCGCCTTGGTGGCGATGGCCTCCTTGTCGCCGCCCTTGGCCACCCGCACCAGGCGCTGGATGGCCCGCTCCACGGTGTCCAGATCGGCGAGGGCCAGCTCCATGTTGATGATCTCGATGTCGGAGCGCGGGTCCACCTGGTTGGCGACGTGGATGACGTTGTCGTTATCGAAGCAGCGCACCACGTGGGCGATGGCCTGGGTCTCGCGAATGTTGGCCAGGAACTTGTTGCCCAGCCCCTCGCCCTTGGAGGCGCCCGCTACCAGGCCGGCGATGTCCACGAACTCCATGGTGGTGGGCAGCACCTTCTGGGGCTTGACGATCTCCGCCAGCTTGTCGAGGCGCGGGTCGGGCATCGGCACGATGCCGACGTTGGGCTCGATGGTGCAGAAGGGGAAATTCTCGGCGTCGATGCCGGATTTGGTGAGGGCGTTGAAGAGAGTCGACTTGCCGACGTTGGGCAGGCCGACGATACCGCAGTTGAAACCCATAGTCTGTTCCTGAGAATTCTGTGCCGAGAGGAGGGAAAAGTTGGCGCCATTGTAAGGGATGGGATCCTGGCGAGCCATAAAGCTTGAAGAGCGGCGCTTCGCGCCTGGAAGCTTGAAGCTGGAAGATAAACCTTGACTCAGCGGTGGAGGTTTCATGCTGCCTTCCAGCTTCCAGCTTCCAGCTTCCAGCTTCCAGCTTCCAGCTTCCAGCTGGCTTCTCCGTCTCAGACGGAGAAGCTGTGCAGCCGGTTCATGGCCTTGACCCAGTCGCCGGAGAGCGCCAGGGGCAGGCTGGCCAGGCATTCGTCGATGGCGGCCTCGATGGCGGTGTGCTCGGCCTTGCCGGGGCGGCCCAGCACATAGTGGGTCACCTGGCGCGAGTCGCCGGGGTGGCCGATGCCGATACGCAGGCGGTGGAAGCCGCGCTCGTTGCCCAGGGCGCTGACGATATCGCGCAGCCCGTTGTGGCCGCCGTGGCCGCCGCCGGTCTTGTAGCGGGCGGTGCCCGGGGCGATGTCGAGCTCGTCGTGGGCCACCAGCAGCTCGTCCGGGGCGATCTTGTAGAACTGGCAGAGCGCCGCCACGGCGCCACCGCTGCGGTTCATGAAGGTCGTCGGGTTGAGCAGGTGGAGGTCGTGGCCCTCGAGCTGACAGCGGGCATGGAGACCGAGAAACTTGCGGTCGGGGCGCAGCTCGGCGCCGGTGCGGCGCGCCACCGCCTCCACCAGCCAGGCGCCGGCATTGTGGCGGGTAGCCTCGTAGTCGGCGCCGGGATTGCCCAGCCCGATGATCGCTCTGACCTGACTCATGGGGTTGCCTCCAAAAAATCATCACCCGATGTTTGACGTCGCGTTCGCGGCGGTCCACAGGATGGCCGCCAGGGGCGTCCACAAAAAAAATCAAGCGCCGGGGCGCTTGATCGTAACCGGAAGGGGCCGCGCCGCGCACGGCCCCCGGACGGTGAGGAGAACGCGGTGCGACTTACGCCTCGCCTTCCTCGCCTTCCTCGCCTTCGCCGGCTTCTTCGTCATCACCGCCGCGGACCTTGGGCTTGGTGATGCTCAGGATCGGCTGGTCATGGTCCTCGCCGTGGGTCAGCTCGACCAGGGTCACGCCGGCCGGCAGCTTGAGGTCGGTGAGGTGCAGCGTGCTGCCCAGCTCGACGTCGGTGATGTCCACTTCCAGGAAGTCGGGAAGGTCCTTCGGCAGGCAGCTGATCTGGACTTCGTTGGCCAGCACGTGCAGCTCGCCGCCCTGATCCTTGATGCCCTTGGCCTTCTCTTCACCCAGCACGTGCAGCGGCACGTTGATGGTGATCTCGTGGGTGGCGTCCACGCGCAGGAAGTCGGCATGGGTGATCAGCGGCTTGTAGGGGTGACGCTGCATGTCACGCACCACCACCTGCTCGCTCTTGCCGTCGATGACCAGGTTGATCACGGAGGCGAAGAAGGACTCGCTCTCGGCGGCCTTGTAGAAGGCGGACTTCTCCACGGAGATCGGCTGAGGGGCCTGCTCACCGCCGTAGACGATGGCCGGCACCTGGAGGTTCGCACGACGCAGGCGGCGGCTCGCACCTTTCCCCAGGTCGTTACGAACGCTGGCATTGAGAGTGAAATCGGACATGGAATTGCCTCTTGAGTAAAGTAAGGAAGGCGCCACGGCCCGCGACCTGGCCGTGACCCTTCCAGTTGCCCCGCAGGGCGCTTTCCGGCGCGGTTCCCGAGGCGAGCCTCGGTGGAGCGCTCCTCGGTGGAGCGCTCCTCAGTGGAGCACTCCTCAGTGGAGCACTCCTCAGTGGAACATGGCGCTGACGGATTCTTCGTTGCTCACCCGACGAATCGCCTCGGCGATCAGCCCGGCCACGCTGAGCTGGCGGATATGACCGCAGCGGCGCGCGCTGTCGGAGAGCGGAATGGTATCGGTGACCACCACCTCGTCGAGCACCGAGCCGACGATGTTGTCGACCGCGGGCCCGGAGAGGATGGGGTGGGTGGCGTAGGCCACCACGCGCTGAGCGCCGTGGTCCTTGAGGGCCTCGCCGGCCTTGCAGAGGGTGCCGGCGGTGTCGATCATGTCGTCGACCACCACGCAGTTGCGCCCCTCGATCTCGCCGATGATGTGCATCACCTGAGCCTGGTTGGCGGAGGGACGACGCTTGTCGATGATGGCGAGATCGGCGTTGAGCTGCTTGGCGATGGCCCGGGCGCGCACCACGCCGCCCACGTCGGGGGAGACCACCACCAGGTTCTCGTAGTTCTGACGTTCGATGTCATCGAGCAGGATCGGCGAGCCGTAGACGTTGTCCACCGGCACGTCGAAGAAGCCCTGGATCTGGTCGGCGTGGAGGTCCATGGTCATCACCCGGTCGACGCCGGCCTTGACCAGCATGTCGGCGACGATCTTGGCGGAGATGGGCACCCGGGCGGAGCGCACGCGACGATCCTGGCGGGCGTAGCCGAAGTAGGGCAGTACGGCGGTGATCCGCTGGGCGGAGGCGCGACGCAGGGCGTCAACCATCAGGATCAGCTCCATCAGGTTGTCATTGGTCGGCGCGCAGGTGGACTGCAGGACGAAGACATCCTTGCCGCGTACGTTCTCGTTGATCTCGACCGCGATCTCGCCGTCGCTGAACTGGCCGACCGTGGCGTTTCCCATCCGGGTGTCCAGACTCTCGGCGACCTTTCGGGCGAGTTCGGGATTGGCGTTCCCGGCGAAAACCATCAATTTTGACACGCGCAGCCACCTATGCAGGATTGGGTCATCAGGAGTTGAGTTCCATGACGTCATGATCCGGGACGTCATGGCCCAGAACGTCATGGAGAGGGGAGCGGTTCAGGCCGCGGGCCTTGAAGGCTGTCCAGCGTCCGGCGATCTCGGCCAGCAGCCGGTCGGCAGCGGTTTCACTGGCCAGTCGGGCAAAGACGCAGGCGCCGGTGCCGGTCAGCAGAGCTGGTGCTCGCGCCGACAGCCAGTCGAGCGCTTCCGCCACGGGCGGATAGAGGGCGCTGACCGTGGCCTCGCAGTCGTTCCGCCAGCTCGACGCTCCCCCCTGAAGAGCGCGCGCCATGGTAATCGGGGGGGTGTTGCGTGTCAATTCATCCGCCCCGAACACGGCCGGGGTGGAGACCGTGACGCCGGGGTGCACCACCACGAACCAGGGCATGTCGAGCTCGACGGGGGTGAGGCGCTCGCCGACGCCCTCTCCCCAGGCCGCCCGGCCGCGCACGAAGACCGGCACGTCGGCCCCCAGGGCAAGCCCCAGCTCGGCGAGGCGATCGAGGGGCAGCCCCAGGCCCCAGAGGGCGTCGAGGCCGAGCAGGGCGGTGGCGGCATCCGAGCTGCCGCCGCCCAGGCCACCGCCCAGCGGCAGGCGCTTCTCGAGGTGGATGTCGGCGCCCGGCCGGCAGCCGCTCTCGGCCTGCAGCGCCCGGGCGGCGCGCAGGATCAGGTTCTCCTCCTGGGCCACGCCGGGGATCTCGGGGGTCAGGCGCAGCTCGCCGTCCTGGCGACGCCGGAAGTGCAGGGTGTCGCCGTGGTCGAGGAACTGGAACAGGGTCTGCAGCTCGTGGTAGCCGTCCGGCCGGCGCCCGATGATGTGCAGCAGGCGGTTGAGCTTGGCCGGGGCGGGCAGCACCAGTGGCTCACTCAGCGACTCACGCAGCGGCTCGCTCATCGGCTCACTCATCCACGACGGGGCGCCAGTCGGTGACCACCAGGGTCACCCGCAGGTCGCCGTAGGTCATCACCAGGCGGCGCGGCAGCCACAGCGACTCGGCCTGGGTCCAGTCGCGGTAGTCGATCTCCCAGCCGTCCTGCTCGAGGCGCAGGGGGAAACCGAACTCATCCTCCTCCAGCTGGTAGGCGCTCTGCGTGCCGGGCAGGCCGCGCACCCAGTCCTGCAGGGCGCCCATGGGCAGCGACCAGCCCAGCTGCTCCTCCATCAGCGCCTCGGGCGTCTCGGCCTCGAAGCGGCCCTCGGAGGTGGTCAGCGAGAAGCGCCCCTCGCGCCCCTCCAGGGTGCTGCGGCCGCTGCCGAAGGGGCCGCTGAGCAGCATCCGGTAGTAGTGGGGGTGCTGGCTCCAGTCGAGGTTGGCGCTGGTGGCATCCTCGGGGGTGCGCAGCCCGACCCTGGCGGCGAGCATCCAGGTGTCCAGGGCCTCGGTGCGTTCGGCCTGGTCCTGCCACTGGCCGGCGGCGCGCTCGTCGTCCGGGACGGGGGTGCGGCCGGCGCAGCCGGCCAGCAGCAGCAGGGCGAGCAGGGGAATCAGCGGTCTGGCAAGCAAGCGCAGTGTCATGGGGTCTCTCTATGGGCGGTAAGGCGGAAAGCGGCTCAGGGGGCCAGCTCGGGAATGCGCCGGAGCAGGTCGTCGATCAGCGGGCGCTCGTCGAAGCGCTCCAGCGCCTCGGCCAGGCGTTCGCGGGCCTCGTCGTGGCGCTCCAGCACCCACAGCACCTCGATCAGGTGGGCGGCGATCTCCTGGTCGGGCATGGCCGCGTAGGCGCGCTCCAGCCAGGGCAGGGCGCGCTCCGGGTCGCCCTGGCGGTAGTAGACCCAGCCCAGGCTGTCCATGATGGCGGGGTTGTCGGGCTCGAGCTCATGGGCGCGCTCGATCATCTCCCTGGCCTCATCGAGGCGCTCGGTGATGTCGAGGTCGGCCAGGGTGTAGCCCAGGGCGTTGAGGGCCATGGCGCTGTCGGGATTGCGCTCGATGATGCGCCCCAGGTCACGCTCCATGGCCTCGATGTCGTCGGCCTCCCAGGCGCGCATGGCGCGCAGATAGAGCAGCTGCTCGTCGTTGGGCGTGCGATCCAGCTCGCGGTCGAGCAGGGTGGCCGCCTCGTCGCTGAGCCCCTCGCGCTCCAGCAGCTCCACCTCCAGGGTGACCAGGTCGGCAAAATGGGTCTCGTGGCGCAGCCGCTCGATGCGCAGGAAGGCCCGGGCATCGACCAGGCGATCATCCTCGATCAGCATCTCGACGGCACGCAGCCGCGCGGTCAGGAATTCCGGTCCCGGCGCCACCTGGCGGTAGTAGAGCAGGGCGTTGTCCACTTCGCCCTCCGCCTCGGCGGTGGTGCCGAGCAGCAGGAAGGCCTGCGGCGGGGCGTCCGGGGCGTCCACCAGGGGCAGCAGCAGGCGGCGAGCGGCGTCGGTGGCCTGCTCCTCCAGATAGAGTCGTGCCAGCGCCAGGCGCAGCTCATCATTGCCGACGTGGTCCTCCAGCAGGGCGTCGGTGCGGGCCTCGGCGGCGGCCACGTTGCCCAGGCGCAGCTCGCTCTGGGCCAGCAGCAGAATAAAGCGGGCATCATCCGGCGAGGCGGCGAGCCCCCGGCTGGCGGCGTCGCGAGCGCCGCGGTGGTCGCCCTGTTCCTGGGCCAGGCGGGCCCGGGTCAGCCACAGCGCCGGCTGCCTGGAGGCGCTCTCGTCCAGGCGCGCCAGGCGACGCTCGGCGGCATCGGTGTCTCCGCTGTAGACTTCCAGCAGGGCGGTGGCCAGCTCGGCATCCTGGCGCGGGGGCCCCGGCGGGGCGCTGGGCAGCCAGGGGCGCAGCAGCGCCAGCAGGGGGCGCGGGTCGGCGTCCTCGGCCAGCGCCGTCTCGATGAAGGCGGTCAGGTCGCTCTCGCCGCCGCGCTCGATCAGCGTCAGGCGCCGTTCGAGGGCCTCGGGCCAGTCGCCGCGCTGCATCGCCAGCCCGGCCAGCAGTCGGGAGGGGGCTTCGGCATCGGGGGCCAGGGCCTGCCAGCGATCGGCGGCCCGGGTCAGCAGCTCGCGGTCGCTGCTGAAGCTCGCCGCCAGGGCGGCGCGCTCGGCCAGCCTCGGGGTGGCGTAGCGCTCGGTCGCCTCCAGGTAGCCCCGGGCGGCACGGCGATAGTCGCCGCGCTGGCCGGCCAGCTCGGCAGTGAGCAGGCCGGCCAGTCCCTCGGCGTCCAGGCCCCGCTCGATGGGCGGGGCGCCCTCCATGGGGTCGTCCAGAGGCTCGTCGACTTCGCCCGCTGTGGGCAGCGCCTGGCAGCCGGCGAGCAGCGCCGCCAGCGCCAGGGGAGCCAGGCGAGCGGGAAGCGGGCGAAGTGGCGCGGGGAGAACGGCAGGCATGGGCATCTCGTTGGCAGGGCCGAGGGGTCAGCATAACGGCTTGACCGCCGCGGGCAAAGCGCCCCACCTTAGGCGGCCAAGCGGGCCACGCTATGGTAGAATCTGCGCCCGACGATCAGGACGCCGCCCAGGCCGGCCACCACTAGCAAAGATGCCCGACGCATGACGCTGCTTGCCCTAGGAATCAACCATCGAACCGCCACCGTCGAGGTGCGCGAACAGGTGGCCTTTACCCCCGCCCAGCTCGAGACCGCGCTCGGCGAGCTGCGTGGTCTGCCTCAGGTCAGGGAGGCGGCGGTGCTCTCCACCTGCAACCGCACCGAGCTCTACTGTGTCACCGAGCCCCAGGGCGAGGCGGCCATTCTCGACTGGCTGGGTCGCTTTCATGGCCTGCCGGTGGCGGATCTCTCGACCTGCGCCTACCACTATCTGGATCATGAGGCCGCCCGCCACCTGATGCGGGTGGCCGTGGGGCTCGACTCCATGGTGCTGGGCGAGCCGCAGATCCTCGGCCAGATCAAGGATGCCTACCAGTCCAGCCGCCACGCCAAGGGGCTGGGCAAGGAGCTCGAGTGCCTGTTCCAGCACACCTTCGCCGTGGCCAAGCAGGTGCGTACCGAGACCGGCATCGGCCGCAACCCGGTCTCCGTGGCCTATGCCGCGGTGAGCATGGCCAGCCGCATCTTCGACGATTTCGGCCGCGCCCGGGCGCTGCTGATCGGCGCCGGCGAGACCATCGAGCTGGTGGCGCGTCACCTGCACGAGGCCGGCGTGCGCCAGCTCACGGTGGCCAACCGCACCCGGGAGCGGGCCGAGCTGCTGGCCGGCCCCCTGGGCGGGCGGGCCATTACCCTCGATGCCATCCCCGAGGCCCTGGCGGAGGCCGATATCGTCATCTCCTCCACGGCGGCGCCGCTGCCGATCATCGGCAAGGGCATGGTGGAGCGGGCGCTGAAGAAGCGCCGCCACCGGCCGATCTTCATGGTCGATATCGCCGTGCCCCGGGACATCGAGCCCGAGGTGGGCAAGCTCTCCGACATCTTTCTCTACTCCGTCGATGATCTGCAGGAGGTGATCGAGGAGAACCGCCGTCACCGCCAGGTGGCCGCCGACCAGGCCGAGTCGCTGATCGAGCACGGCGTGGGTGCCTGGCTCCACGAGCGGCGCATCCGCGGCGGCGGCGAGCTGATCCATGACTTTCGCTCCCGCGGTGAGGCGCTGCGCGACCTCTCCCTGGAGCAGGCCCTGGCGAGACTGGGCCGCGGCGAGAGCCCCGAAGCGGTGGTGCGCCGCCTGGCCCACCAGCTCACCAATCGGCTGCTGCACAGCCCCACCGTGGCGCTGCGCGAGGCGGCTTCCGCCGAACGCCAGGACCTGCTCGAGGCCGCCGGCACGCTGCTGCTCGACGCCGCCCCCGACAAGACCCGATAGGACGATACATGAAAGCATCCCTGCGCCAGCGCCTCGACGCCTTCGGCGAGCGCTTCGAGGAGCTCGCCGCCCTGATGTCAGAGCCCGAGGTGATCGGCGACCAGAGCCGCTTCCGAGACTACTCCCGCGAGTACGCCGAGCTCGAGCCCCTGGTCGAGGCCTGGCGCGAGTTCCGCGGTGTGGAGAGCAACATCGCGGACGCCGAGCAGCTCGCCTCCGACAGCGACCCCGAGATGCGCGAGCTGGCCGAGCTGGAGCTGGCCGAGGGGCGCGAGAAGCTCGCGTCCATGGAGGAACGCCTCAAGCAGCTGCTGGTGCCCAAGGACCCCGACGACGGGCGCAGCGTCTTCCTCGAGGTGCGCGCCGGTACCGGCGGCGACGAAGCGGCGCTGTTCGCCGGCGATCTGTTCCGCATGTACTCCCGCTATGCCGATCAGCACGGCTGGAAGGTGGAGGTGGTCAGCGCCAGCCACGGCGAGCAGGGCGGCTACAAGGAGATCATCTCGCGCATCAAGGGCGAGGGGGTCTACGCGCGGCTCAAGTTCGAGTCCGGCGCCCACCGCGTGCAGCGGGTGCCGGCCACCGAGTCCCAGGGGCGCATCCATACCTCCGCCTGCACCGTGGCGGTGATGCCCGAGGCGGACGAGGTGGGCGACATCGAGATCAACGCCGCCGACCTGCGAGTGGACACCTTTCGCTCCAGTGGCGCCGGCGGCCAGCACGTCAACACCACCGACTCCGCCATTCGCATCACCCACCTGCCCACCGGCGTGGTGGTGGAGTGTCAGGAGGAGCGCAGCCAGCACAAGAACCGCGCCAAGGCGATGTCGCTGCTCGCCGCGCGGCTCAAGCAGAGCGCCGAGTCATCGGCCCGCCAGGCCCAGGCCGACGAGCGCAAGAGCCTGGTGGGCTCGGGCGATCGCAGCGAGCGCATCCGCACCTACAACTTCCCCCAGGGGCGGGTCACCGATCACCGCATCAACCTGACGCTCTACAAGCTGGCCGAGGTGATCGGCGG
>PUOM01000139.1 GCA_003552795.1 Halomonas sp.
CCAGATGGAGAAGTCCCAGCGCGAGTACTATCTCAACGAGCAGATGAAGGCCATCCAGAAGGAGATGGGCGAGCTCGAGAACGTGCCCAACGAGGCCGAGAAGTACGAGCAGGCCATCGAGTCGTCCGGCATGCCCAAGGAGGCCCGCGACAAGGCCACCCAGGAGCTCGGCAAGCTGAAGATGATGTCGCCCAACTCCGCCGAGGCTACGGTGGTGCGCTCCTATCTTGACTGGCTGGTCTCGGTGCCCTGGAAGAAGCGCACCCGCGTCAAGCACGATCTGGTGCACGCCCAGCAGGTGCTGGACGAGGATCACCACGGCCTGGACGAGGTCAAGGCGCGCATCCTCGAGTACCTGGCCGTGCACAAGCGGGTCAAGAAGCTCAAGGGGCCGGTGCTCTGTCTGGTGGGGCCGCCCGGCGTCGGCAAGACGTCCCTCGGCAAGTCCATCGCAAGGGCCACCAACCGCAAGTATGTTCGTCTGGCGCTGGGCGGCGTGCGCGATGAGTCCGAGATCCGCGGCCACCGCCGCACCTACATCGGCTCGCTGCCGGGCAAGGTGATCCAGCGCATGTCCCGGGCCGGGGTCAAGAACCCGCTGTTCCTGCTCGATGAGGTCGACAAGATCGGCATGGACCACCGTGGCGATCCCGCCTCGGCGCTGCTCGAGGTGCTCGATCCCGAGCAGAACGACACTTTCAGCGACCATTACCTCGAGCTTGACTACGATCTCTCCGAGACGCTGTTCATCTGTACCGCCAACTCCATGAACATTCCCGGGCCGCTGCTCGACCGCATGGAGGTGATCCGGCTGCCGGGTTACACCGAGGACGAGAAGCTGGCCATCGCCAAGCGCTATCTGGCGCCCAAGCAGCTCGTCGCCAACGGTTTCAAGGCCGAGGAGCTGGCCTTTTCCGACGAGGCGATCCTCGAGCTTATCCGCTACTACAGCCGCGAAGCGGGCGTGCGCGAGCTGGAGCGCCAGATCGCCAAGGTGTGCCGCAAGGTGCTGCGCGAGCGGCTCGAGCAGGAGGCCAAGGAAGGCGCTCTGGCGCCGGTGACCCTGGCCGCTGCGGATATCGAGGCCTATGCCGGCGTGCGCCGCTACAGCTACGGCCTGGCCGATCAGGAGGATCAGGTGGGGCGCGTGACCGGGCTGGCCTGGACCTCGGTGGGGGGCGAGCTGCTCAATATCGAGTCGGTGGTGACGCCGGGCAAGGGGCGCATCAACAAGACCGGCTCGCTCGGCGACGTCATGAAGGAGTCGGTGAGTGCCGCCCAGACCGTGGTGCGCGCCCGGGCGCTGAAGTTCGGCATCGATCCCGAGCGCTTCGAGAAGGAGGACCTGCACATCCACGTGCCCGAGGGCGCCACGCCCAAGGATGGTCCCAGCGCCGGCATCGCCATGGTCACCGCCATGGTCTCCGCCTACAGCGAGCGTCCGGTGCGCTGCGACGTCGCCATGACCGGCGAGGTCAACCTGCGCGGCGAGGTGCTGCCCATCGGCGGCCTGAAGGAGAAATTGCTGGCCGCCCGGCGCGGTGGTATAAAGACCGTGCTGGTGCCCGAGGAGAATCGCCGCGACCTCAAGGAGGTTCCGGATAATATCAAGGAGGCTCTCGACATCAGGCCGGTCCGTTGGATCGATGAGGTGCTTGAGGTTGCGCTGGCCAAAAGGCCCGAAGCTTCCGGCGAGGAATCCCGATCCGAAGATGCCGCCTCATCCCCGACGATGATCAGCACGCATTGACAGGAATTCCCCCACCATTATCCAGCGAAAAGCCCGATATGGTGGGGTCTGGCGCGGCAGTATGCTTGACAGTCCTTTCACCGCATTGCTATAAAATGCGCCATGCTGTGTTCGCGACCTTCCGGTTGAGTTGTTGCGCTTAGCAGAGCCAAATTCTGAAAAATCAAGGGGTGAAGTGTGAACAAGTCCGAGCTGATCGAAGCCATTGCTGCGTCTGCCGATATTCCCAAGGCAGCCGCTGCCCGGGCCCTGGACGCGATGGTCGACACCGTGACCGACAGCCTGAAGAAGGGCGACAGCGTTTCCCTGGTGGGCTTCGGCACCTTCCAGGTCAAGGAGCGCGCAGCGCGCACCGGCCGCAACCCCCAGACCGGCCAGCCGATCGAGATCAGCGCCGCCAAGGTGCCTAGCTTCAAGGCCGGCAAGGCGCTCAAGGATTCCGTCAACTGAGGCGCGTGTCGCGCCGCGCTGCTGATGGTTGACTCTCCTACAGGCGCATCGCCCACGGCGGTGCGCCTGTCTTGGTTTGAAGACCGCTCTTTCCACACAATACGTTGCCGAGGCCTGCATGCTGCAAAGTATTCGTGACCGCTCCCGAAGCTGGGGCGCCAAGATCATCGTCGGGGCCGTGGTCGTGACCATGGCGCTGTTCGGCGTCGAGTCCCTCGTAGGCCTGTTCGGTGGCGATGGCGAGGAGATCGCCAAGGTCAACGGTGAGCCCATCACCCGCGAGCAGCTCGAGGTAGAGGTTCAGCGGGCGATCCGCAGTGGACAGGTGGCGCCCGAGCAGGAGCGCGCCCTGCGCACTCAGATGCTCGATGAGCTGATCACCGACCGCCTGCTGACCCAGTACGCCGAGGAGGGCGGGCTGCACCTCACCGAGGAGCAGCTTGACCAGGTCATCGTGTCGCTGCCTGAGTTCCAGGATCAGGAGGGCCGCTTCGACAGCGAACTGTTCCGCAACCGTCTGGCCAGCGCCGGCTATACCCCGACGGCCTTCCGCGACGAGCTGCGCGTCGACATGAAGCGCCAGCAGCTGCAGCAGGGGCTGGCCTTCAGCGACTTCACCCTGCCCAGCGAGCAGGAGCGCCTGGCGGCCCTGCAGCGTCAGGCCCGCAGCTTCCGCTACGTGACCCTGTCTGCCGATCAGGTGGCGGACGAGGTGGAGGTGACCGAGGAGGCGCTGGAGGCGTACTACGCCGCCAACGCCGACAGCTACCGCCGGCCCGAACAGGTGCGCCTGGAGTACGTCATCGTCGACCGTCAGCAGCTGGCCGACGAGGTCGAGATCGACGAGGCCGAGCTGCGCGATGCCTGGCGTGAGCGTACCGCCGATGCCGACCGCCGCATCTCCCATATCATGCTGACCTTCAACGGGGAGCGCAGCCGCGACGAGGCCGAGGCCCAACTGGAAGCGGTGCGCGATCGCCTGGGCGAGGGCGAGTCCTTCGCCGACCTGGCCGCCGAGGTGTCCGACGACACCGTCTCGGCGGAGCAGGGCGGCGACCTGGGGGTCATCAGCGAGGGTTTCTTCGGTGACAGCTTCGATGAGGCGGCCTTCAGCATGGAGGAGGGCGAAGTCTCCGGTATCGTCGAGACCGACAACGGCCTGCATCTGCTGACCGTGACAGGCCTGGAGCGTGAGCCCTTCGATGAGATGCGTGACGAGCTGCGCAATGAGCTGGCGCTGTCTCGCGTCTCCTCCGAGTTCAACGACAAGGTCCAGCGTCTGATCGACGAGAGCTTCGCCGCCGATGATCTGCAGAGCGTGGCCGATGATATCGGCCTGGCGCTCAGCACCAGCGACTGGGTCTCCCGTGACGGGGGCGAGGGCGTGCTCTCCGAGCCGGGGGTGATGAGTGAGGCGTTCAGCGCCGACGTGCTGGAAGAGGGCTTCAACAGCGAGGTGATCGAGCTGGACAACGATCGCCGCCTGGTGCTGCGTGTCGCCGAGCATCGAGAGGCCACGACGCTGCCCCTTGACGAGGTGCGCGACCAGGTGACCGCCAGCGTCGAGGCCGCGCTGCGGCGCGAGGCCCTGGTGGAGCTGGCGTCGGAGCGCGTCGAGGCGCTGCGCGCCGGCGAGGAGCTCGACATCGACTGGCAGCAGGTCGAAGGCGTGGACCGCCAGGACAGCCAGGGGCTCTCCTCGACGGTGGTGGAGGCGGCCTTCCGGCTGCCGGCGCCGGAAGGCGACACCCCGGTCTATGGCCACGCCCTCGACGGTGACGAAGCGGTGCTGATCGCCCTGGAGCGGGTCGATGAGGGCGAGATTGACGCCCAGGTCGAGCAGTTCGTGGCCAGCATGGCCGAGCGCCTGCGCGCCCAGGCCGCCATCCAGGGGCTGCTGGATGATCTGCGCGACAAGGCGGAGATCCGCCGCTAAGTCCTTCGCTGCGCGATAGCGGTACGGCAGGAGGAGCAAGTTTCAAGGAACCCCCTTGGCTTGCTCCTTTTCTTTGGTTTGCTGGAGCGGACCCTCACCACTCACCACTCACCACTCACCACTCACCATTATGTTACCCTGTAACATCTTTGCTTCCACAGAGGATCCCCCATGCCCGCCCCCCTGGCCAACGTCCCTGTCCACCTGATCACCGGCTTTCTGGGCAGCGGCAAGAGCACCCTGATCCATCGGCTGATCGACCAGAAGCCCGCGGGCGAGCGCTGGGCGGTGCTGGTCAACGAGTTCGGTCAGGTGGGCATCGACCAGGCGATGTTCGAGGCGCGCGACGACCTGGTCGTCAAGGGGTTGCCGGGTGGCTGCCTCTGCTGTCAGCTGGCCTTCGTGATGCAGGCGACGCTGGTCAATCTGTTGCATCGCCACCGGCCGGACCGGCTGATAATCGAGCCTTCGGGGTTGGGGCATCCGGCGGGGCTGCTGGAGGTGCTGAGCGGCGAGGCCTTCGAAGGCGTGCTGACGCTGGGCGAGATTGTCGCCGTGCTGGATCCGCGCCGCCTGGATGACCCGCGCGCCCGGGAGCACGAGACCTTCCGCGATCAGCTGACCCTGGCCGACGGGGTGGCGCTGACCCAGGTCGACCTGGCCAGCCCCGAGCAGCTGGCGGCGGCGAAGGCGTGGCTCGCCGGGCTGTGGCCCGCCAAGCGCTGGGTCACCGAAGCCCCCCGGGGTGAGCTGTCGCTGGCGCGGCTGATCGGCGATGGCGAAAAGACGTCGGTGGGGCAGTCGGCCGACAGCGAGGCTCATCGGCGGCTGCGCGAGGCGGCGGGCGGCGCTTCCGACGTGCAGGGCGTGGTGCTGGAGGCGTTCGCGGTGCCCCTGCCCGAGCCTGGCCGGCCAAGGCGAGAGGTGGGTGAGGCGCTGGGCCACGCCACCCTGGGCTGGCGCTGGCACCCGGACGACCGCTTCGATCTCGACCGTCTGGCGCTGGTGCTGGGCGAGATGCCGGCGCATCTGCGCGTCAAGGGAGTGTTCCACACCGACGCCGGCTGGAAGCTCTACAACCGCGCCGAGGGGGCGGTGAGCCTGACCGGCAGCGCCTGGCGGCGCGATTCACGCCTCGAGGTAATCGGCGAGGCAGGGACTCTGCCCGACGCCGAGGCGCTGGAGGCGACCTTCAGGGAACTTCAGGGTCAGACCCTCAAGAAAAATTAAGGGTCTGACCCCGGGCGGCTGTCACTCGTCCAGCGCAAACTCCCTGAGCTGCGGCTCGCCATCGCCGTCGATCCGAATCTCCCAGCCCTTGCCGGGCTGCCAGTCGCCCAGCACCAGGCGCCTGGCCGGCCGGCCGTTGACCTCCAGCCGATGCACCGCCGGGCGGTGGGTATGGCCGTGGATCAGGGTGGTCACACCCTGGTCGGCCATCACCTTGACCACTTCCTCAGGGGTGACATCCATGATCTCCTCGGCCTTGCCGGAGTTGGCTTCTCCGGACTGTTCGCGCAGCTGGGCGGCCAGGGCGATGCGCTCCGCGACGGGCATGGCCAGGATCTGAGCCTGCCACTGCGGATGACGCGCCTGGGCGCGGAAGGCCTGGTAGGCCGTATCCCGCGTACAGAGGCTGTCGCCGTGCATCAGCAGTACCCGCTCGCCGCCGAGTTCCACCACGCTCGGGTCCGCCAGCAGGGTGGCGCCGGTCTCCTCGGCGAAGCGCTCCCCGAGCAGGAAGTCGCGGTTGCCATGCATCAGATAGAGGGCGGTGCCATCCTCGGCGAGGCGCTTCAGGGCCACTGCCACCCTGGCCGCCAGGTCGGCCTGGCCGCTGGGATCGGCGCCGGCCAGGTCGAGCAGGTCGTCGCCGATCCAGGCCTCGAAGAAGTCGCCGAGGATATAGAGCGCCTCGCAGCCGCAGGCGCGCTCTTCCAGCCAGCGCAGGAAGCCGTCGGTCACCTCGGGGGTGCCGGGGTGAAGATGAAGGTCGGAAATCAGCAGGGTGGTGGCCATCAGGCCTCCTTGACGTAGGCCTTCTTGATCACCACATCCTCGGCGGGCACATCGGCATGCATGCCGCGGCGGGTGGTAGCCACGTTCTTGATCTTCTCGACCACGTCCATGCCGTCAACCACGCGGCCGAAGACGCAGTAGCCCCAGCCCTGGATGGACTTGCCGCTGTGGTTCAGGAAAGCGTTGTCGGCGACGTTGATGAAGAACTGGGCGGTGGCAGAGTGCGGGTCCTGGGTGCGCGCCATGGCCAGAGTGCCGGTTTCGTTCTGCAGGCCGTTGTCGGCCTCGTTCTCGATGGGGTCGCGAGTGGGCTTCTGGTCGAAGTTCTCGTCGAAGCCGCCGCCCTGCACCATGAAGCCGTCGATCACGCGGTGGAAGAGGGTGCCGTCGTAGAAGCCGTCGCGCACGTACTGCTCGAAGTTGGCGGCGGTCTTCGGCGCTTTCTCGTGGTCCAGCTCGACGCTGATGTCGCCATAGGTGGTCTGCAGAATGATCATGCCTAAGTTCCCGTGCGGTAAAGGGGCATCGCCTTGGCGTTGCCCGTGGACGTGGCGCTATAATACCGGTTTTGCTTCGATGGGCGAAATGAGCAGGCCCGCACCTTCAACCAGAGGTTGTTTTCCCAACCATGACCACCGATACCACCAGCGCGCCGAACTTCATCCGCAACCAGATTCGCGACGAGATCGAGGCCGGCCGCACCGGCAAGATCGTGACGCGTTTCCCGCCGGAGCCCAACGGCTTCCTGCACATCGGTCATGCCAAGTCGATCTGTCTCAACTTCGGCCTGGCCGAGCAGCTCGGTGGCGACTGTCATCTGCGCTTCGACGACACCAACCCGGCCAAGGAGGAGCAGGCCTACATCGATGCCATCCAGGAGGACGTCAGCTGGCTGGGCTTCGAGTGGGCGGGGCCGGTGCGCTTCGCCTCGGACTACTTCGACCAGCTCTACGCCTGGGCCCAGCACCTGGTCCGCGAGGGCAAGGCCTACGTCGATGACCTCTCCCCGGAGGAGATTCGCGAGTACCGTGGCACCCTGACCGAGCCCGGGCGTCCGAGCCCTTACCGGGAGCGCAGCGCGGAGGAGAACCTCGACCTGCTGGAGCGCATGCGCACGGGCGAGTTCGCCGAGGGCGAGAAGGTGCTGCGGGCGAAGATCGACATGGCGTCGCCCAACATCAACCTGCGCGACCCCATCCTCTACCGCATCCGCCATGCCCAGCACCATCAGACCGGCGATAAGTGGAAGATCTACCCCTCCTACGACTTCACCCATGGCCAGTCGGATGCCATCGAGGGCATCACCCACTCCATCTGCACCCTGGAGTTCGAGGATCATCGCCCGCTCTACGAATGGTTCCTGGACAATCTGCCGGTGCCGGCCAAGCCGCGGCAGATCGAGTTTGCCCGGCTCAACCTCAACTACACCCTGACCTCCAAGCGCAAGCTCAAGCTGCTGGTGGACGAGGGTATCGTCGATGGCTGGGATGACCCGCGCCTGCCGACCATCTCCGGGATGCGCCGTCGCGGCTACACGCCGGCCTCCATTCGCCGGTTCTGCGAGATGATCGGGGTGACCCGGGCCGACGGCGGCCTGGTGGACATCGCCATGCTCTACCACGCCATCCGCGCCGATCTCGAGGACAACGCGCCGCGGGCCATGGCCGTGCTCAAGCCGCTGAAGGTGGTGCTGACCAACGTCCCGGAGGGGCACGAGGAAAGCTATGAGGTGCCCGGTCATCCGGCGCGGGACGACCTGGGCGTGCGTCGGATTCCCTTTACCCGGGAGCTCTATATCGACCAGGACGACTTTATGGAGGAGCCGCCCAAGAAGTTCTTCCGCCTGGCGCCGGGCAAGGAGGTGCGCCTGCGCAACAGCTACGTGATCCGCTGCGACGAGCTGATCAAGGACGCGGCCGGCGAGATCACCGAGCTGCGCTGCTCCGTGGACTTCGACACCCTGGGCAAGAACCCCGAGGGTCGCAAGGTCAAGGGGGTGATCCACTGGGTCAGCGCCGCGCACGGGGTGCCCATGGAGGTGCGTCTCTACGACAACCTCTTCCTGGAGGAGCAGCCGGACAAGGACAAGGACGCCGACTTCCTCGACCACCTCAACCCCGAATCCCTGGTGGTCTGCCAGGCCATTGGCGAGCCGAGCCTGGCGGATGCGGCCCCCGAGAGCCGCTTCCAGTTCGAGCGGGTCGGCTACTTCTGCGCCGATCGCCATGCGGCTGTCGAGGGCCGACGGGTCTTCAACCGCACCGTAGGACTGAAGGACACCTGGGCCAAGGTGAAGAAGCAGGAAGCCCAGAAGCACGCCGACCGGAAGAAGGGGTGAACGTGAGCGCTGACCTGCAGATCTACAACACCCTGACCCGCCGCAAGGAAGTCTTCACCCCCATCGAGCCGGGTCGCGTGCGCATGTACGTGTGCGGCATGACCGTCTACGACTACTGCCACCTGGGCCACGCCCGGGTGATGGTGGCGTTCGATGTCATCACCCGCTACCTGCGCCATCGCGGCTATGACGTCACCTATGTGCGTAACGTCACCGATATCGACGACAAGATCCTCCGGCGCGCCGACGAGAACGGCGAGGCGATCTCGTCGCTCACCGAGCGCATGATCGCGGCGATGCACGAGGACGAGGCGCGCCTCTCGGTGCTGCCGCCGGACCAGGAGCCCCGGGCGACCCGGCATATCGACGACATCATCGCGATGATCGAGACGCTGATCGCCAAGGAGTACGCCTATGCGGCGGACAACGGCGACGTCTACTACCGGGTGCGCAAGTTCGAGGGCTACGGCAAGCTCAACAATCGCGATCTCGACGAGATGCGCTCCGGCGCCCGGGTCGAGGTGGACGAGCACAAGGAGGACCCGCTGGACTTCGTGCTCTGGAAGGCCGCCAAGCCCGGCGAGGCGAGCTGGCCCTCGCCCTGGGGCGAGGGGCGCCCCGGCTGGCACATCGAGTGCTCGGCCATGTCCAAGTGCTGCCTGGGCGATACCTTCGATATCCACGGCGGCGGACCGGACCTGACCTTTCCCCACCACGAGAACGAGATCGCCCAGTCCGAGGCGGCCAACGGCACCACCTTCGTCAACACCTGGATGCACGCCGGGGCGGTGCGGGTGAATCAGGAGAAGATGTCCAAGTCCCTGGGCAACTTCTTCACCATCCGCGAGGTGCTGGAGCATCATGACCCGGAGGTGGTGCGCTACCTGCTGGTGGCCAGTCACTACCGCAGCGCCATCAACTACTCGCCGGACTCCCTGGCCGAGGCCCGCAAGTCCCTGGAGCGTTTCTACAACTCCCTCGAAGGCATGACGCTCGACGGACCGGCGCGTGACGGGCGCGCGGCCGATGGCGAAGTGGCGCCCGAGTTCGAGACGCGCTTTACCGCGGCCATGGACGACGACTTCAATACCCCCGAGGCGCTCTCGGTGCTCTTCGAGCTGGCCCGGGAGCTCAATCGGGCCAAGAAGGAGGCGCCGGAGAGGGCGCCGGCCTTGGCCGCCGAGCTCAGGCGTCTGGGTGCCGTGCTGGGGCTGCTGCAGCAGGAGCCGGCGACCTTCCTCAAGGCGGGCGCCTCCGACCTGCCGCTCTCCGAGGCGGAAATCCAGGCGAAGATCGACGCGCGCGCCGCGGCCAAGAAGGCCAAGGACTTCGCCACCGCCGACGCCATCCGCGACGAGCTTGCCGCGCTCGGCATCATCCTCAAGGATGCCCGCGAGGGCACCAGCTGGGTCTTCGAGAAGCCCGAGGGTGAGACCTGAGTCAGACGCCGACAGCAGCAAGACGCCCGGTCCCCGCAGGGGGGCCGGGCGTCTTGCTGTCGGGCGCAGGGGCCCGGCCGGGTCCAGCCAGGTTCAGGGCCGGCAGTAGTAGAGCTTCGCGGGAAGAATATTGAAGGGCTCGAAGTCGCGCTCCACCGAGGAGAAGACGCGAGTCAGATCGGACGAGACCCGCGACGAGAATTGATAGATCAGCATGGCGCCCGCGGGGGAGAGCGCGTTCAGGCTGGACGTCAGGATGGCGTCGCGACTCTCCGCCGGCATGCTGCTGAAGGGGATGCCGGCCAGCACGTAGTCGGCGGCGGGCAGCCCCAGGCGCGAGAGCTCTTCCTGAATCGTCTCGGCGGAGCCGTTGATGACCTTGAGGCGAGGGTCCGGCAGAGAACGCTCGAGAAAATCGACGAAATCCTGGTTGGTCTCCAGCACCACCAGCGTGGCATCCGGCGGCATGCGGCGCAGCAGCTCACGGGTGATGGTCCCGACCCCGGGGCCATACTCGACCAGCACCTTGGCATTTTGCCAGTCGATCTGTTCGATCAGCCGGCGGACCAGAAAGGGGGAGCTGGGGATGATCGATCCCAGCATGCGGGGGTGTTTGAAGAAGTTGCGTGCGAACAGCGATAGCTGGGCACGTCTTCCGCTTCCTGCCAGGGCCGCGGGTCGTTCTTTCGCCGTCATGGGGTGCCTCCCGGTGCGAATAAAAGGGCGTACCTTCCCACTCTAGGCCGACAGGGGCGAGCACTCAACGAACGAGTTGCGATGACGCAGGCGGGGTAATTCCGGCTTTGCGCTTCCTCGCCATGGGGTAGGGTGGCCAGGTCCTTTATCCGCTGCATGGAGTGGCTATGCCTCCCTTCGCTTGGCTCGGTGTCCTGGCAACCTTGCTGCTCGCGGCAGGGCTGATGGTGCTGAGCGCCGATGCCCCGGTCTCCCTGCTCAATATGACCGGCCTTGCCATCGTGGTGCTGGGCACCCTGGGGGCGGTGCTGGTCAGCTATCCGCCGCGGGAGGTGCTGCGCGTCATGCGCCTCGCCCTGCGTGTGTTTCGCCGCGCGGGCCGTCGCGACGAGCGCGATATCCAGTCGCTGGTCCACCTCGCGCGGCTCTGGTTCTCGGGGGAACCGCGCAGGGTGGAGGCGGCCCTCAAGGAAGTGCGCAACCCCTTCCTGCGCACCGGCGTCGAGCTGATCATCGACAATACCCCCGAGCGGGAAGTGCTGGACCTGATGCGCTGGCGCATGGTGCGAATGAAGGCTCGGGAGCGCGGTGAGGCGCAGATGTTTCGCACCATGGCGCTCTACGCCCCGGCCTTCGGCATGGTCGGGACGCTGATTGGCCTGGTCAACATGCTGGCGGTGATCGATCTCGGCGACCTGGCGCTGGTCGGGGAGCATATGGCCGTGGCGCTGCTCTCCACCTTCTACGGCATCGTGCTGGCGAACCTCGTCTTCAAGCCGATCGCCGTCAAGCTGGAGCGGCGCACCGAGGAGCGCCTGATCACCATGAACATGATCATGGAGGGGGTGTCGCTGCTGTCTCGCCGCCA
>PUOM01000077.1 GCA_003552795.1 Halomonas sp.
GGGCGGCGGTCTCGCCGGTGCGGGTGCCTTCGGGTGCCCTGGGCTCGCCGGCCAGGGAGAACCACATCCAGTCGGCGTCGATGGACTGGGTGGTGACCAGCAGCAGCACGGCGAAGGCGCAGAAGGCCCAGAAGGAGACCCCCAGCTCGATCTGGGCCATGCCGGCGACCTTGATCAGGCTGACCAGGGCGCCAATGATGAAGACATCGGCCATCATCCAGGGGGTGAGCTGGGTCAGTGAGCGGGCGATGGTGCGGCTGGCAGGCAGCGGCGTCTCGCGCAGCAGGCCGAGCTGCAGCCAGATCACCCCAAGCAGGTAGACGGCCGGCAGCACGATGATGGTGAGGATCACCGCCCCGGCCACCACCGGCTGATGAAAGCCGATCAGGGTGGTGGCGGTCTGGGAGAGTTCGATGCGGTTGCCGACCCCGGCCACGCTGAAGCTGATGAAGGGGAAGGAGAGCGCCATGGCCAGGGCCAGCAGGGCCGACAGCGCCAGCGCCATGCTGCGCTGGGCCGGGCGGCGATGGCGCTTGACCAGGGTATGCCCGCAGCGCGGGCAGTCGGCCTTCTCGCCGGGTCGCAGCGCGGGCAGGGCGACCACCCAGTCGCACTCCTGGCAGGCGCGCAGGCGCCGGCGCGCTCGGGACTCGGGCGGCACTCGATCGCCCCCGCGTGGCGGGGTGGCCTGGGAAGGCAGAGGTTCCTGAAGGCGGAAGGGGCGCTGGGCCAAGGCGGCGGTGTCTCCTGAAGGCGGGCCTGTCTCTTGCGGAAGTGTGGCACGTTGACGCAAGCGGCACCATAGACAAACATGCATCAACGAATGTTCCCGAGGCACCCCGATGATTCTCCCCGCGGCAGCGGTAGTAACGGGCCTGATCCTGCTGGTATGGAGCGCCGACCGCTTCGTGGGCGGGGCGGCGGCCACCTCGATGCGGCTGGGCCTGTCGCCGCTGCTGATCGGCATGCTGGTGATCGGCTTCGGCACTTCGGCGCCGGAGCTGGTGGTCTCGGCGCTGGCGGCGGGGCAGGGCAATCCCGGTCTGGCGCTGGGCAACGCCTACGGCTCCAATATTGCCAATATCGGCCTGATTCTCGGACTGGTAGCGCTGATTTCGCCCCTGACGGTGCACTCCGCCATCGTCCGCCGCGAGCTGCCCCTCCTGGGGGCGGCGACCCTGCTCTCGGCGCTGCTGATGGGGGGCGGGGTGATCGGGCGCCTGGAGGGGGCGCTGCTGCTGGTGCTGCTGGCGCTCTTCATCGGCACCAGCCTCTGGCGTGCCCGCCGAGACGCTGCCGATACGCTGGCAAGCGACACCGAGGCGAGCCTGGCGGTTCATCCCCTGTCGCTCAGGGCGGGCCTCGCCTGGACGGCGGTGGGGCTGGTGCTGCTGGTGGTGAGTTCGAGACTCCTGGTCTGGGGCGCCGTCGAGATCGCCCGGGGGCTGGGCGTCAGCGACCTGATCATCGGCCTGACGGTGGTGGCGGTGGGCACCTCGCTGCCCGAGCTCGCCTCCTCCCTCAGCGCCCTGCGTCGCCGCGAGCACGATCTGGTGCTGGGCAACGTGATCGGCTCCAATCTCTTCAATACCCTGGGGGTGGTGGGGCTGGCCGCGGTGATTCACCCCATTCAGGTGGGCGTCGAGGTGCTCGCCCGGGACTGGAGCCTGATGGCGGTCATGACGCTGCTGCTGGCGCTCTTTGCACTCGGCGTTCGCGGCCGGCCGGGACGCATCAATCGCCTCGAGGGGGCGCTTCTGCTGGTCATCTACCTTGCCTACAGTGGCTGGCTGATGCGGCTTGTCCTGGGCGGGATGGAGTGAGGCGACTCGCGCCGGGCTGCGACAATGAGACACGCTGATATCAGCCAACTTTCCGGGATTCTGCGGGTCCGTTAATAGTAAGCTAATGCCCAAGGTGGAATAAGCTTAGTTGATCTGGTTTTGCAATAAGTGCCCAGGGCGGGGCCGCCAGGCTGCTAGGTTTACCTTGTCCCTGGTGTCCAGGTGGAATGCGTCACGGCGTGGCTGCGGTCGCGTCGGAGGCACAAGAAAGCACCCGAGGTGCTCCGCATCCCTTGCGACGACTCTGAGTCCATCGCTGTCATGAGGCTTGCGACATGGAACTGGATCCTCTCCTGCTATCACGATTGCAATTCGCCTTCGTGGTCTCCTTTCACGCCATCTTCCCGGTGTTCACCATCGGGCTGGCGTCCTATATTGCGCTACTCAACGGTCTCTTCTACAAGACCCAGAACCCGGCCTGGGATCGCCTGGCGCTGTTCTGGACCAAGATCTTCGCCGTGGTCTTCGGCATGGGCGTGGTCTCGGGCATCGTGATGTCCTTCCAGTTCGGGACGAACTGGAGCAACTTCTCCCAGGCGTCGGCCAACTTCCTCGGTCCGATACTGAGCTACGAGGTGGTCACGGCCTTCTTCCTGGAGGCGGCCTTCCTCGGCGTGCTGCTGTTCGGCCGCGGCAAGGTGCCTCAGGGCGTGCACCTGTTTGCCGCCATCATGGTGGCGATCGGCACCTTCATCTCCTCGTTCTGGATCCTCTCGGCCAACAGCTGGATGCAGACCCCGGCCGGCGTTGAACTGATCGACAACAGCTTCCACGTGACTTCCTGGATGGCGGCGATCTTCAACCCCTCCTTCTGGGTTCGCTTCGTGCACATGGGCATGGCCTCTTTCCTGACCGGCGGCTTCGTGGTGGCCGGGGTGAGCGCCTGGTTCCTGCTGCGGAACCGCGATGTGGAAGCCAACCGCAAGGCGCTCTCCATGTGCCTGTGGCTGCTGCTGGTGCTGGCGCCGGCCCAGGCGGTGGTGGGTGACTTCCACGGCCTCAACACCCTGGAGCATCAGCCCACCAAGGTGGCGGCCATGGAGGGCAACTGGGAGACGCGCAGCCACGTGCCGCTGCTGCTCTTTGCCCTGCCGGATCAGGAAGCGCAGACCAACCGCTTCGAGATCGGCATTCCGAGCCTGGCCAGCGTCATCCTCAAGCACAGCCCCTCCGGCGTGGTGCCCGGCCTGACCGAGGTGGCGCCCGAAGAGCAGCCGCCCGTGGCGCTGGTGTTCTGGGCCTTCCGCATCATGGTGGGTCTCGGGTTTGTGATGATCGGCGTGGCCATTGTCGGTGCGATACTGCGCAAGCGCGGCACCCTCTACACCAACACGCTCTTCCACAAGACCCTGATCGGCATGATCGTGACGCCCTTCATCGCGGTGCTGTCCGGCTGGGTGGTCACCGAGGCGGGCCGCGCGCCCTGGCTGGTCTACGGCATGATGTCCCACGCCGAAGGCTTGACGCCGTCGCTGACGGGCGGCATGGCGCTCTTCACGCTGATCGGCTATGTGGCGGTCTACGCCGTGGTGTTCTGGGCGGGCATCTACTACATCACCAAGGTGGTGCGTAACGGCATGCTGCCCGAGGATGAGCGCGAGGAGATCGAGGGCGAGGTCGAGCGTCCTTCGCGTCCTCTGTCCGCTGCCCATACTCCCTTTGACGATGCCGATCCGGCGAGGAGCTGACCCATGGAAATGTTCGATCTCTCGCTGATCTGGGCCCTGATCATCGGCTTTGGCGTGATCATGTACGTGATCATGGACGGCTTCGACCTGGGCCTGGGGATCCTCTATCCCTTCGCCCCGGACGAGGAGTCCCGGGATGTGATGATGAACTCGGTGGCCCCGGTCTGGGATGGCAACGAGACCTGGCTGGTGCTGGGCGGGGCCGGCCTGCTCGGCGCCTTCCCCCTGGTCTACTCGGTGTTTCTGCCGGCGCTCTACATCGGGGTCTTCCTGATGCTGGCCGGCCTGATCTTCCGCGGCGTGGCCTTCGAGTTCCGCTTCAAGTCGCGCAAGAATCGCCGCTGGTGGAACCGCGCCTTCTGCTGGGGCTCCGCGGTGGCCGCCTTCGCCCAGGGCGCCGTGGTAGGCGCCTACATCCAGGGCTTTGCCGTGGAGGACTTCGCTTACGTCGGCGGGGCGCTGGACTGGCTGACGCCCTTCACCGTGATGACCGGGCTCGGCCTGATGTGCGGCTATGCGCTGCTCGGCGCCACCTGGCTGATCATGAAGTCGGAAGGCCATGTGCAGGACTGGGCCTATCGCATCACGCCGATCCTGCTGGCCGCGGTGCTGGCGGTGTTCATGGCCGTGAGCCTGTGGACCCCGTTCGTCAATCCTGACGTCTGGGCTCGCTGGTTCTCCAACATCGAGATGATCTGGATCTTCCCGGCGCTGGCGATGGCGTGTGCCTTCCTGGTGTACCGCAGCGTGCAGAAGCGCAGCGATGGCCTGCCCTTCGTGGCCACCCTGGGCATCTTCATCTTCACCTACCTCGGGCTGATCGTCAGCAAGTGGCCGGTGATCGTGCCGCCCAACTACACCATCTGGGATGCCGCCTCGGCGCCGGAGTCGCAGCTCTTCCTGCTGATCGGCGTGCTCTTCGTGATTCCCATCGTGCTGACCTATACCGCCTGGACCTACTGGGTCTTCCGCGGCAAGGTCAAGGTGGGTGAGGGCTACCACTGAACCATGGCCAACTCCAAGGTCGACAGCGGCGGGCGAGACGTCCGCCGCTGGCTTTCCCGTCTTGCCGCCAGTGAACGCCGCTGCCTGCGCCTGGCGGTCGCCGCGGGGGTCATTGCGACTCTGGCTACCCTGGGCCAGCTCGGTCTGCTGGCCTGGGTGGTCAGCGCTCTGCTGGTGGAGCAGGCGCCTCTCGTCTCGCTGATGCCGGCCCTGGCCGCCATGGCCGCACTGCTGCTGGTGCGCGCCGTGGCGCTGCTGGTTCAGGAACGACAGGGGCAGACGGCCAGTCTGCGCATTCGCACTCGGGTGCGCGGCCAGCTGCTCGATCACCTGGCTCGGCTGGGGCCGGGCTGGCTCGCCACCCAGCACTCGGCCTCGCTGGCCAGTCAGCTGGTGGAGCAGGTCGAGGCGCTGGATGGCTACTTCGCCCGCTTTCGCCCCCAGCTGCTGCTGGCGGTGATCGCCCCGCTGCTGGTGCTCCTGGTGACGCTGTGGCTGGACTGGCTGGCGGCGATCTTTCTTCTTCTCTCCGCGCCCCTCATCCCGGTCTTCATGGCCCTGGTGGGAATGGGCGCGGAGCGTCTCAATCGCGACCAGTTCGAGGCGGTGGCCCGGCTTTCCGGCCACTTCATCGATCGGGTGCGGGCCATCACCACCCTGCAGCTGTTCGGTCGTACCCGCTCGGCGACCGTCGAGGTCCACGCCGCGGCCGACGACTATCGGCGGCGCAGCATGCGCACCCTGCGCATCGCCTTTCTCTCCTCGGCCGTGCTGGAGTTCTTCGCCTCGGTGGCCATCGCCGTGGTGGCCATCTACGTCGGCTTCGGCCTGCTCGGCTATATCACCTACGGCCCCTCGCCGGCGCTGACGCTGTTCAGTGGCCTGCTGGTGCTGCTGCTGGCGCCGGAGTTCTTCCAGCCCCTGCGCACCCTCTCGCAGCACTACCACGACCGGGCCGCTGCCCTGGGGGCCGCCGATAGCCTGCTGGCGATTCTCGAAACCACGCCCGACCCCGTGCGCGACGATCGGCCTGCCCGGCCCCGTCTACCGGGAGTCCTGGTCGAGCTGCAGGATGCGTGCGTCACCCATCCCGGTCGCGGTAGGGTGCTGGGGCCCCTCGACCTGGCCGTAGCGCCCGGCGAGGTGGTGGCCCTGACCGGCGCCTCCGGGTCGGGAAAATCGAGCCTGCTGCAGCTGCTGGCGGGCTTCGTCGGCCCCGGGGAGGGGGGCCGGCGGGTGGCGGAGGGGCTGGGCGTTGCCTGGATGGATCAGCGGCCGCTGCTGATTCAGGGCAGCCTGGCCGACAATCTGCGCCTGGCGGCGCCCGAGGCCTCGCTGGAGCACATGCAGGAGGCGCTGCATCGGGCCGGCCTGGAGGCCCTGCTGGCACGCTTGCCCGAGGGGCTCGATACGCACCTCGGCGAGCGCGGTGCGGGGCTCTCCGGCGGCCAGGCCCAGCGTCTGGCACTGGCGCGGGTCTTTCTCTCCGATGCGCCTCTGGTGCTGCTCGACGAGCCCACCGCCAGCCTCGACGAGGAGACCGAGGCGGAGGTGGTCGTGGCACTTCAGGCACTGGCTCGGGAGGGGCGCAGCCTGGTCATCGCGACCCACCATCCCGCGCTGATCACCATGGCGCACCGTCGCCTGGTGATCGATGCCGGCCGGATCACGGAGGTCGACCATGTCTGAGTCGCGTACTGACACGTCGCTGATGGGCGCGCTGCGCCCCTGGTTCAGGCTGCTGGGGCGCCGCCGAGGCCGGCTGGCCGGCGGGGTGGGGCTGATGGCCCTGACCCTGGCCTCGGCCATCGGTCTGCTGGCGCTCTCCGGGTGGTTCATCACGGCTACGGCCCTGACCGGCCTGCTGCTGGCCGCTGGCGTTGCCGCTACCCTGGACGTCTATGTACCCGGCGGTGGCATCCGCTTCTTCGCCGTCACCCGCACCGTGGCGCGCTATCTGGAGCGCCTCTACAACCACGATACCGTGCTGCGCCTGCTGGCCGACCTGCGCGCCCGCCTGTTCGGGGTGCTGGCCGGTCTCGACGGCCAGGCACTGTCACGGCGTCGAGCCAGCGACTGGCTGAACCGCCTGACCGCGGATATCGATACCCTGGACAGCCTCTACCTGCGGCTGCTGGCGCCGGCCGGCACGGGGCTGCTGGCGATCCTCGGGCTCTCGGGGTTCCTGGCATTCTTCGCCCCCTGGGTCGGCTTGTTCACCGGCGTCCTGCTGCTCGCCGGCTGGCTCTGGCTGACCCTGGGCCAGGCGCGACTGGGGCTGAGAGCGAGCCGGGCTCAGGTGGTCGAGATGGAGGCCCTGCGCGGCCGGCTGATGGAGCAGCTGCAGGGTCAGGCGGAGCTGGAGGCCTACGGCAGCCTGTCCAGCCACCGGCGAGCGCTGGAGCATCACGAGGCGCGCCTCTATCGCGGTCAGCGACACCTGGGCACCCTGGTGGCCCTGGGCAATGCCCTGGTCAGCCTGCTGGTGGGCGTCGCCATGCTGCTGGCGCTGTGGCTGGCGGCGCAGGCCTGGCAGGCGGGTGATCTCTCCGGGCCGCTGATGGTGATGATGCCGCTGGCGATGCTGGCGATGAGCGAGGCGCTGGCGGCGCTGCCGGCCGCCTTCACCTGGCTGGGCGCCACCTGGGGGGCCGCCGAGCGGTTGAACGAGCTCGAGGCCCGCGCCGAGAGCGCCGTTGTGCCGCCGGCCGCCGCTCGTGAGGCCTCGACGCTGCCGGCCGGCCCCCTGGGCGCCGAGCTTGCGGGGGTCACCCTGCACTACCCCGGCGCCCTGGTGCCGGCCCTCGAGAACGTCTCGCTGAGCCTCGCGCCGGGCGAGCGGCTGGCCCTGTGCGGTGCCTCGGGCGCCGGCAAGTCCAGCGTGGCGGGGCTGCTGCTGGGCCAGCTACGCTCGGACCGGGGCGGCGTTGCCCTGGGCGGCCTGGACCTCGAGGCCTGGCCCGAGGCGGCTCGGCAGGCGCGGGTGGCGGCGCTGACCCAGCGGATCGACCTGCTCGATGATAGCCTCGCGGCCAACCTGCGCCTGGCGGCGCCGGACGCCGAGGAGGCGCGGCTGTGGCAAGCGCTGGCCTGGGTGGGCCTCGACGGCTGGACCGAGACGCTCTCCGACGGTCTGGCGACCCGGATCGGCGAGGGGGGAAGCCGGCTCTCCGGCGGGCAGGGGCGGCGCCTGGCGCTGGCCAGGCTGCACCTGCGTGACCCGGACCTGGTGATCCTCGATGAACCCTTCGCGGGACTGGATGCCGACACCGTGGCGACGCTCTCCGCGCGCCTCGATGCCTGGCTCGAGGGGCGCACGGTCCTCTATCTGGTGCACCAGATAGAGGAGGGCGGGGCCTTCGCCCCGCCGGGCGTGGACCGCCAGCTGACGCTGGTGGAGGGGCGCCTGGCGTGACGCCCGGCGCGTGCCCTGAGGCAGGCCGATACCGCCCGGGGCCCCTGCCATGCATCGAGCTTTGCGTCGCATCGAGGTTTATATCAGGATGAGGGGAAACACCGCGGAGAGAGACTCATGCGCGATTTCCTCACGCGCCTGCCCAAGGCAGAGCTGCACCTGCATATCGAGGGTTCCCTGGAGCCTGAGCTGATGTTCGTCCTGGCCGAGCGCAACGGCGTGGCGCTGCCCTACGGTTCGGTGGAGGAGGCGCGCGCCGCCTACGACTTTCAGGACCTGCAATCCTTCCTCGACCTCTACTATCGGGGCATGAGCGTGCTGCGCACCGCCGAGGACTTTCATGACCTGGCCATGGACTACTTCCGGCGCGCCCACGCCGAGGGCGTGGTCCATGTGGAGATGCACTTCGATCCCCAGGCGCACCGAGTGCGCGGCATCGAGCTGCCGGTGGTGATGGAGGGGCTCTCCCTGGCCAGGCGCCATGCCGAGCGCGAGCTGGGTCTTTCCAGCGCCCTGATCATGGCGTTCCTGCGCGATCGCGAGGCCGCCGAGGCGATGGCGGTGCTCGAGGAGGCCGCGCCCTACTGGGAGATGCTCGACGCGGTGGGGCTGGACAGCGCCGAGCGCGGCCATCCACCGTCGAAATTCACCGAGGTGTTCATGCGCGCCGCGCAGCTGGGGATCCCACGGGTGGCTCACGCCGGCGAGGAGGGCCCCCCCGCCTATATCCGCGAGGCGCTGGACCGGCTCGATGTCTGCCGCATCGATCACGGCGTGCGCTGCCTGGAGGACCCGGCCCTGGTGGCGAGGCTGCGTGACGAGGGCATGGTGCTCACCGTCTGCCCGCTCTCCAACGTGCGCCTCAAGGTGGTGGAGCGCATCGAGGACCACCCCCTGCCGCAGCTGCTGGAGGCGGGACTGCGGGTCACCCTCAACTCCGACGATCCGGCCTACTTCGGCGGCGGCGTGCTCGACAACTACCTCGCCTGCCAGCGCGCCTTCGGCTGGGATGAGGCGACCTTCATCCAGCTGGCCGGCACCGCCATCGAGGCGGCCTTCATCGGTGACGCCCGGCGCACCGAGCTGCGCCACCGGCTGGCGGCCAGCTACTGACGCTCGCTACCGGCGGCCGGTAGCCAGGCACATGAAAACGGCGCCCCTGAGGGGGCGCCGTTTGTCTCGATGGCAAGGGCGTCAGGCGCCTGCCGTCCTGGCGAGGTTACGGCAGGGCCGGAATCTCGAGGGCGGGCATCTCGCCGGTCAGGGTGTGCATGAAGGCGGTGATGTCATCGATGGTCTGCTCGTCGAGTTCGCGACCCAGCATCTCCTTGCCCATGATGGCTACGGACTCCTCGAGGGTCTCGGTGGCGCCGGTGTTCATGTAGGGATAGGTCACGGCGACGTTGCGCAGTGTCGGGGTACGGAAGCGGTACATGTCCGCCTCGTCGCCGGTCACCTCATAGCGACCCACGTCGGTGGAGCCCGGGACCTGGATGCGGTGGAAGTTGCTGTCGGTCAGCGCCGGGCCGCTGTGGCAGGCGATGCAGCCGTTGTCCACGAAGGCCACCATGCCGTCCTTCTCCTGCTCGTTCAGAGCCTCCATGTCGCCGCGCAGATAGCGATCGAAGGGCGAGTTGGGGGTGTTGAGAGTACGCTGGAAGCTGGCGAGGGAGTGGGCCAGGTTGTCGGCGTTGATCGGGTCGTCGTCGTCCGGGAAGGCGCGGGCGAACTTCTCCTGGTAGAGGTCGAACTCGGTCAGACGCTCCAGAGCGCTGTCGAGATCCATGGCCATCTCCACGTCGGCCTCGATGGGGCCGAGGGCCTGGCCTTCGAGATCAGGCTCGCGACCGTCCCAGAACTGGGACTCCAGGAAGCCGGAGTTGAGCACGGTAGGCGTGTTGCGCTCGCCGATCTGGCCGTCGTGGCCGGTGGCACGCGGGATGCGGTCCGCCCAGCCCAGCGCCGGGTTATGGCAGGTGGCGCAGCTGATCACGCCGCTGGAGGAGATGCGCGGCTCGAAGAACAGAAACTTGCCGAGCTCCACCTGCTCCGGCGTCAGGGAGTTGTCGGCGGGAATCGGCGGGAAGTGGGGCAGCGGCTCGAAGCGGTCGCGGTAGTTGCCGAGGTCGTCGGCCATGGCCGGTGCGGCAATGGCGAGCGCCGAGCCCATGGCGATAGCCGAGGCCAGCAGGCGTTTTTTGATCATGGTGGTTCCCCTCTCGATGATGAGCCGGGTTAGTCACGGCTGCTAACCCGTGCTTAACCTTCTGATACGACAGTAGCGGTTTCGCTTGTTGCTAATCAACCTAGTAAAAGCGTCGGAAAAGGGCCACTCTTGAGCTGGGTCAAACTTTGGCACTGGTTTTACACTGTTTCTGGACCAACCCTGCTTCATTCGCGAAGCTATTGTCCCCGTGTCCCCATGTTGGAGAGCGTCCACATGCCCCGTTACCGCTACCCCGCCATTCCCGAGTCGGAGGTCACGCCCCGGGAGCTGTTTCGTCAGCGCCGCCGCTTTCTCAAGAGCGGCGCCGCCCTGGGGGCGGCAGCGCTGGCGCCGGGCCTGCTGCTGTCGCCGGCCGCTCATGCCTGGCGTGATGGCCTCGAGGCGCGACTCGAAGAGTCGCTGCCCCGCCGGGAACTGGCGGATGGCGAGACGCTGACCGAGTTTCGCGATGCCACCACCTACAACAACTTCTACGAATTCGGCACCCGCAAGAGCGACCCGGAGGTCTACGCCCATCGGCTGGTCACCGATCCCTGGTCGGTGACCATCGAGGGGGAGGTGGACAAGCCCGGCACCTTCGCGCTGGAGGATATCCTCGGCCACCAGACGCTGGAGGAGCGCATCTACCGCCTGCGCTGCGTGGAGGGCTGGTCCATGGTGATTCCCTGGATCGGCTTCCCGCTGGCCGAGCTGCTCAAGCGCCATGAGCCCACCTCGCGGGCGAAGTATGTGGTCTTCGAGTCGATCTATGACCCCGACAACCTGCGCGGCCAGCGGCGCTCGATCATCGAGTGGCCCTACCTCGAGGCGCTGCGCATCGACGAGGCCATGCATCCGCTGACGCTGATGGCGGTAGGCATGTACGGCGAGGTGATGCCCAACCAGAACGGCGCGCCGATTCGCCTGGTGGTGCCCTGGAAATACGGCTTCAAGAGCATCAAGTCGGTGGTCAAGATCCGCCTGGTCGAGGAGCAGCCCACCACCTCCTGGATCGACCAGAATCCCGATGAGTACGGCTTCTACGCCAACGTCAATCCCGAGGTCGACCATCCGCGCTGGTCCCAGGCCCGGGAGCGGCGCATCGGCGAGAGCGGGCGGCGCGAGACGCTGATGTTCAACGGCTATGCCGACGAGGTGGCCGAGCTCTACGCCGGCATGGATCTCGATCGCCACTTCTGATGTCGTTCACCTCACCGCTCACGACTCACGACTCACCACTCACCACTCA